>JBBSLV010000403.1:0-4112 GCA_038233535.1 Tepidisphaerales bacterium
CCGGAACGCCGCCGCCAGCTCCTCGGTCGCACCCATCTTCTTCTGGATCTGGTCGATTGACAGCTCGCCCTGGTGACGAACGTCTTTGGATGGATCATTCTCCAGCCGTTCGCGCAGCAGACCGAGTGAACGTTCCGACTCGATCTGTCCCAACGCGACCACGGCCTGAGAGCGCGCAAGCGCATCGGCGTCCTCACGCACGACGCGCTCCAGCTCATCGGCCGCCTCCTGCGCTTTGAGAGCTCCCAAAGCCGTCGCGCAGACATATCGCACCTGAACATCCTGATCCTTCAGACCGGCGACGATCTGCGGGACATTGTCTGGACCCGCACGCACCAGGTCACGCAGCGCCAGGAGCCGCACCTGCCAGTCATTGTCGTTCAGATCCGCGATCCCGTGCTGCTTCAGATGCCGATCGATTGTGAAGCTGCGCTCGTCCACCGGGTGGAACTCGTGCGCCCGGACGCGATCGAGCACATCAGCAACGCGGATGGCTCGGTCAGCACCGCTGGCCGACGATGAGGCAACGAGGAACATCATGACGGTTATTGCTACCCCAACACATCGGTGCGAGGGATTGTCCTTGCAGAACCCGGTTTGTATTTGAGTCACCGCTTCCGCCTTTCCGATGCGAGCTGAGATTCAGCGAATGCCGCTCATGAGCCGCTACGCGTCTGCGGCTCTTGGATCGACGGCGACCTCGAGCCGTAAAGCTTTTCCACGTTCCGGGCACGCGGGCCAAGTTTCCCCCGTTGTTTGTCGCGCGCCTGGCGCTCTGTCCAGAGCATCCGTGAGACGACGAGTTCCGGCACGTTGATGAACGCTTCCTCATCGCCTCGCTTCACCGCCGCAATCAGCACGGCTGGGGTGGTTGGCGGGAATTTCCACGCTTTGACGGTGATTTTGTCGCAGCGCGGTTCCTCACCTGGCTGTATCGATATCTCGGCTGGATCGGACTGCGCTACGGCGACTCCGCGTACTTCGTCCGTCGCGATGCCTACCAGCGGGCCGGCGGATTCAAAGCCTTTCCGATCTTCGAGGATCTGGACCTGCTGCGCCGGCAAGGTTCACTCGTGCGCGTTGCGGCGACGGTCACCACTTCTTCGTGACGCTTTGAAGGACGGTGTTTTGCGCTCACGTTCGCGCACTGGAGTTTTCTCCACTGCCGCGTTCCTGCTGCTCGATTACTCCCTCTACCTCTGGTACGTCCTATCGCGACGGTCACGATCTCTCCGTGATCGGCCTGCTTACGATGCCGTTTCGGCGCCGGCGTGCATACTGGGAGCTACCTGACGGAACCTCTCCAGATCGGCCTGAACCAGGTGCGAAGGACACGCTGAGGCCGTGAAGTGACGTTCATGCGGACGAGATGTTGAGCAGCGCTCGAATCACCTCTTCCAAACGGTTTCCCTGCACGTCGGGCTGCTCCATGATCGATGGGAACGGCCCATCTTTGCGGCTGATGTAGCCGGTGACGAGGCCGGCCCGGGCCGCACCTTGAATATCCCAGCCGTGCGCTGCCACCAGCGCCAGCTCGCCGGGCGAAACGCCGGTCCTCTTTGCCGCGTGCAAATACACCTCCCGCGCGGGTTTCCAATGCTTCACCTCGTCAATCGAGATCGACTCCTCAACGAAATCTTCGAGGGCGGCACGCTTTAGAAGTTGCTGGGTCGTCTGCGCACTCCCGTTGGTCAGCGTGACGACGCGAACGCCTTCATCGCGCAGGAGCTGAAGCGCCGGCTGTACGTCCGGATGCGCGGGCAACTGCCTGAAGCCCTCCAGAACGTGCTCGACCTTCTCCTTCGACGACTGCATCCTGTTCTCCGCCATCACCCCTTCGAGCGATGTGCCGGCGATCTCCCGAAACCCTCTGAACACGCCGGTGATTTCCAAGGCCATCGCGTCCCGCAGGAGGCGGGCGAACCATACCCCAAGTGTCTCCTCGGGCAGACCGATCGCCTTGAAGCGCTGCTTCATCGGGTCGAGCGAAAACAGCGTCTCAATGACGTCAAACGCGACGACTTTCGGGCGGCGTTGCATTGCGCCCTCCTTCGAGCTCGCACAGGTTGCACGCCCCCCGTCGATTCGACACCCAGACACCGTCGTTAGCGCGAGTCCGGCGGCACCCATGCGCAGCACCTTCCGGCGGGATGGGTGCCGCTCTCGATCTGTCGAGATTCCGGCCGACATGATTTGTGAACATAGAGTCGCGTTCTCGTACTGAGAGCGCGCAAAAAGCGTCAGCGCTTGTCCTTGTTCGCAGCGCTGTTGAGCGACCAGTCGTACTCGATCCACTGGATCGACGGCTTCTTGTCCGCGTCCAGTGCGGCCTTCAAGTCTGGTGAGTAGCGCGCCGCGAACTGCTCGACCGAGCCGGCCGTTTGCTCGAAATCGCCGCCGTACCACTTGTACAGGCTCGTCAGGTGGACGACGTTCTTTTCGGATTCGAAGCGGAACCAGCTATCGTGCGAATGAGCGTAGCGCGTCGCTTGCTCCAGTTGCTCGTCGATTCGGTCGGCGGCGTACGGTTCGGTGCGCAGGATTGGACAGCCGACGGCGGCGCACACGAGCGCGAAGTGGATGCGCGGCTCCTTGAACTTCGGGCGGATCTGCTCGTGCTCGATCTGGTTGAGCGACCAGGTGTGCTTGCCGACCTTCCAGCGCTGATCGTCCCAGCGCTTGTTCGCTGGAATGTCTTTGATCGATTTGAGCGGGTAATGGTCGAGGATCAGGCGCAGCGTGAACGCGTTGTAGGCGTTGATCAGCAGGGCCAGCTTTTCATCGCGGCCGAGTTTGTCGAACGGCGCGTTGGCCAGGGACGCGATGTACGCATCGAGTTTGGCAGGGTCGAGGCGCAGTCCCTCATAGTCCACCCAGCCGTCTGCATCGACATGCGTCTTCACCACCTCGTCGAAGGCGGAGTGATCGAAGGTCGGACCGCCGGGCTTGGGTTCGTACGCTTCCTTGAGTGTCACCCCCGGGGGGCCAAATAGCATGCGAAGCCTCATCTTGTTGGCATACGAGAAAGCGGTCGCCGCCACGATGAGAACCGCGAGAGCGGCGGCAACAAATGCGCCACGAGTGCCGTTGGGTTGATTCATCGTCTGATCCCCGTTTTCTGATGGTTTCTGCTGCGACTCGGCGAGCCGGCTGCGGATCGCCCTGCGCGCGATGTAGGTGATGTACACGGTGACGGCAACGGTGGCGATGAGCCCGGCGATCAGCATCGCCCACTGGCCGGAAGTTCGATCGGCTCCGGCGAGACTGGTCCGGCCGAGATGACCGAGGTAGACGTACATGAACGTGCCGGGGAGCATCGCCAACCAACTCGCCAACACGTAGGGCCAGAAGCGAACGGCCGTTAGACCGTAGAGATAGTTGCCGACGCTGTACGGGATGGCGGGCGACAGCCGCAGCAGCGCGATGATCTTCCACCCCTCGCGGCCAACCGCTTCATCCACCGCGGCGAATTTCGGGTACTGGCGTGCCTTCCGCTCGACGGCGCTTCGCGCCAGATAACGGGCGATAAGGAAGGCGATCGCTGCGGCGACGGTTGACGCCACCGAAACGATCACTGTGCCCCAGAGCAGGCCGAATACCGCGCCGGCCACCAGCGTGAGCGCGGAACCCGGTATGAAAAAGATCGCCGCCACCACGTAGATCAGGCCGAACGCGATCGGGCCCCACATGCCGAGCTCGTCAATCCAGCGCCGGAGCAACCGGACGCCGGTCTCGATCGGCAGCAGCCAAATGATCTGAACGATCCCGACGATGATGACGGCGACCGAGATCCATTTGATCCATGGCGTGACGTGTTGCCGGCTTGTTCGAGAGCGGCCGGCGGTCGACTCGTCACGATCGACCCGCCCTTCAGCATGTTGAACGACCTGCGCCATGGCAACCTTCTTTCAGACCAGCGCTCCCCCGCAAGACGAGCCGCAACCGGCGGTGCAGGCGAAGCAGTGTTCGCCGGTCGCGATCCGCCGGGTGACAAACATCGCGGGATCGAAATCGCGAACGTGCCGCCCGGGTGCGCTGGCCGGCAGCCCCAACGCGAAGTTGAAGTCGCAGTCGTACATCGTTCCGTCCCAGCCGACGTGCAACTGGTGCCG
>JBBSLV010000404.1:0-4093 GCA_038233535.1 Tepidisphaerales bacterium
ACCCCACCGCCAAGGACTACGCCGGCGCCGAGCAAGAAGCGCTCGAGAAGGACATCCAGTCGACGGGATTCTTCCGCAACAAGGCGAAGAGTCTGCGCGGCATGGCGGCGGCGCTCGTCGAGCGGCACGGGGGAAAAGTGCCGCGGACGATGGAGGAGCTGACGCAGCTCGCCGGCGTCGGCCGCAAGACCGCCAACGTTGTGCTGGGCAACGCGTTCGGGCAGAACATTGGCGTGACCGTCGACACGCACGTCACGCGTGTGAGCAATCGGCTGGGGCTGACGAAGCACGCGATCGACGCCGTGAAAATCGAGCAGGATCTCATCAAGGTCGTGCCGCGGGAGGACTGGACGATGTTCTCGCACCTGCTGATCGCCCACGGCCGGGCGATCTGCCAGTCGCGCAAGCCCAAGTGCGACCAGTGCCCGCTGCTCCCACACTGCCCGGCGGGGCAGAAGTTCATCCGGGCGATGACGCCGACGAACTAACGAGAGTGTTTTTATCAGTAAGCAGTGGGCAGTGGGCAGTAGGCAGGGAGAGCAAGCAGTTGCTCCTCCCCGTCACGGTCCGGCCACGATTTGAAAGCGCAGCAGCGCGCCCGAGTTCTCGTCGTAGCCGATGAGCGTGTCGGTCCCCGGCTCGTGGAGCAGTGGCCTGACGCGCATTTCCTTCAACGCGAAACCTTCCGGGGGTGTGATGTCCCCGCGGGCGATGGTGCGGAGGTTGCCCGGCTCGATCACCAGCAGGGCGGGATAGCGCACGGGCAGGATCTGGCGGGTCTCCTCGTCCGTGCGTGCGGGGATGAGCGGGGCATCGGCGGCGAGGACAAACGCGCGGCCGGCCGCGCCGCCGGCGGGGGTGGAGAGGAACGCGGGCAATCCGACGAGCGAATGCAGCGACGTGGCGCGTCCGGCGGGGTCGATCCGCCACAGCTCGACGAGGTTGAGGTCGAGCAGCAGCAATCCGCCGGTGCCGGTGCCCATCGCCAACCCCGGGCGGTGGAGCGTCAGTGTCTGGCCCGTTTGTGTTGTCACGGCGTCGAACGGGCGCGAGGCGACGCCGCTGGTCGCGTCGATGTGGAACAACCCCGCGCCGTCGCTGTGGCGAACCCAGAGCCACACGTCGTCCCCGCCAAGGACGACCAGCGTCCCACGGGCAAGCACGAGCGACGGGCCCATTCCCGTCGCCTGCTTCAGTGTCGCGTTGTCCAGCACGATTTTGATCGAGTCGTCGCGCGGATCGAACGTGCCGACGCACGAGACGGACGTTCGGCCCGCGCCGCCGGCGAAGTAAAACCACACGCGCCCGTCGTCGGCGACGGCCAGGGAGTGAAAGTGCCCGCTCCCGCGCGCGGCCCCCGACTGTTCGATGCCTGACGCTTCGAGCACGCGCCCGGTCGTCAGCGCCGTCGCGCGGGGCACGCCGTCGGATCCCAGCGCGAATGCGATGTCCCGCCCGTCGTCGCTTTCCTGCACCCACCAGATCGTCGCGTCGCCCGCCACCGCCAGGTGCGTCGGCCGGCTCGTCGGCAGCATCGCGACGACGCGCGCCTCGACGCGTTCGGGCAGGGGCGCGCTCGAATTCGTCACGGGCGGCGCCTGCGGCGCGCGGTCGCAGCCCAGGGCGGTGAGGATGAACGCGAGAACGATGAGCAAGCCTGGTCGCACGACGCAAGTGTACTCGCCGCCGCCGCCGATCAAGGTTTGTCGCGATACAGCTTCGGCGGATACGACCAGACGAGCGGCATGTTGGGGTTGCGGCGAAGCCCCTGGGCCTCGGCGCTTTTCAGGGGGTCGTTCAATTTGGCGGGGGCTCCGGACGCGTTTATGTATTCGCTTTCCCAGGTTCTGATCTGGATTTTGTTGTTCTTCCCCTTCATCTGCTTGGTGATCGTCTTAATTTCGTTCATTGTAGCCGCGTGACCGTCGACGAAGACGATGTTCGCCGCACCCCGATGTCGCAGCGCCGGGCCGACGTCGACGACATCGTTCACCTCGAAGTAGAACGCCACGCTTTCCGTCTGGTTGGCTTGGTCCCCCGTATAGTCGAGCGAAACCCCGTCCCCGACCATCACGAATTCCGAGGACCGCTCAACGTCCGTGATCTTCGCGTGCCCCGCAGGACTGGGGCGCATCAGGTGGACGTTCATCTTGTAGGTTCTGGCGGCTTCCTTGTTGGTCTGGGCGGGGGTGGTGGCGTCGCCCTCGAACAGTTCCCAGACGATGCACTGCTTGAACGTCTTGTACGCACGCTGTCCGGCAACGCCCGTGCGCAGCTCTTGTCCCTTCAGATTTGACCCCAGGTATTGGTCGATTGCATTGAACCAGAGGAATCGCTGATCGCCGCTGGAGAAAAGGGTGGTCGTCGGAAAGGGCAGGTATTGCCTCTGCTCGGCGGCATACATCTGAAACGCCAGGCCGACCTGCCGCAGGTTGCTCAGACACTTCACGGAACGCGAGGAATCGCGCGCCAGCGAGAGCGCGGGGATCAACATGCTCAGCAGAAGCGTGATGATCCCGATGACCACCAGCAGCTCGATCAGCGTAAAACCGTGTAGGGGCCGTGGGGAGCGAGGAGGTGGGTGGGTCTTCATGATTCCGGCTCCCGTATTGATTCGGCACCCAGATGAACGCGCCACGGACGCGGGGAACGGTCCCGATATGCGCATGCCGCCAGTGACATGCATAAGGCTCACGCCCGGAATTTATGTTTCGATCCGCGCCACCGCTTCCTGCACGTGCTTAAGAATTCGCTCATCCTCCGCCGTCCACTCCAGATCGCGGCGCGAATAGGCGGCCTTCATCACCTTGACGGCCTTGTCGATCTGGTACGGTTCGCGCCCGGCGTCGGTGAGGAAGCTGAAGCTGGGGATGAAGGTCGGGGGGAAGCCGCTGGTGGCGATCATGCTGGAGAAGCCGACGTACGTGCCGGTCATCAGCCGGGTGCCGATGGCGAGCTTCACGTGGTCGCCGATGATCGAGCCGAAGAACTGGCGCCCGGTGGGGATCACCTTCGACCCCACCTTGATGCTCACTTCGCCATAGGTGTTCTTGAGGTTGCTCGTGCTGGCGCCGGCGCCGAAGTTGACCCACTTGCCGACGTAGCTGTGACCCATGAACCCGTAGTGGCCTTTGTTGGAGTGGCCGAGCATGATGGAGTTTTCGATCTCCCCCCCGACCTTGCAAAGCCGGCCGACGCTCGTGCCCCCGCGGATGATCGCCATCGGGTGGATCGTGCTGAACGGGCCGATGTAGCAGGGCCCGGCGATGTAGGCGTTGGCCCCGACCTTGACGCTGTCGCCGAGGACGACAGGCCCCTGCGATGCGTCGAGGACGCACCCGGGCATGAGCTTCACGCCGTCACCGAGCCAGACGTCGTCGTCGTTAATGAAGTGGTAGGGGCCGGGGGGCTTGGGATTGGGTTTGCCGTGAAGCTGCGTGGAGTCCTCGATGAGCGACTCGTCGTTCCAACTGATCAGGTCAGACAGCGATTGGGCGATGCGCGCGGTAGGCTCGACGTTGGGCAGCTTATGGATGTCCATCCAGCGATCGGTGCGATGAAGCCCGTCGAGGTACGTCAGCCCCGGCATGCGCACGAGCGCGTTGTGAACGCCTTCGTCACCGATGGCGGCGTACGGCTCGGCGGGGTAGTCGAAGCGCCGCAGGTGCAGCGTGCGCCCGCTGACGAGCGTGGCCGGCTCATCGTCGAGCGGTTCGTTGACGGCGCAGGGGATCTTCAGCTTCGACAGCACGCGTGCGCGCACGGATTCCGCCAACTCCGGCCGCACCCACAGCGTCAGCCGCGTTGGCTGGAAGTGGCGGAGCTGTTTCTCGAACAGCGTGGACATGCCCGTGGAGAGCATGAACACCGGCCGATTGAGAGCCAGCGGCGCAAAGGAAGGCCAGCGCGACCCCTCGAAAATCACGACGTGCATGGGGGCGCATCATACCGCGCCGGCGTAGGAAGTGATGAAAAAGAAGTTGGAAATCAATGGGAAGCGAATGGGAAGCGCCCCCGACAACGTAACCCCCCCCCACCCCGCGCCCCCCCCCGGGGGGAAGCAGTGTGGGGCGCGGCCCAGCGACCGGAATTA
>JBBSLV010000405.1:0-4044 GCA_038233535.1 Tepidisphaerales bacterium
CCCGTTATTTTACCGCCCACGCGCAAGCGCCGTGTTGGAAGCGCCCGGGTGCAGGAGTGCATGTGCCGAAGCAGTGGACGAAGCGGGTAGCAATTGTGGTGCAGCCGACGCGCACGTACTGCCGGCGCGTCGTGCGCGGGATTGCGGAGGTTGGGTCCGACGCAGCGTGGGAGTGGCTTCTGGTGCCGACCGAAGGAGCGTCGGGGCTGACGGGTCCGTCGGCGGCTGCGCTCGACGGGATCATCGGGTACGTCGCCGACGCCGGCTGGCCAAGAGAGTTGCTGCACTTGGCCATTCCCACGATCGACATTTCGGCGGCGGGCGCTGCGTCCAACTCGGTGCGCGTCGCCAGCGACGACGTGGCCGTCGGGCGCGTCGTGGCGGCGTACCTGCTGTCGCTCGGACTCCCCCACTACGGTTTCTTCGGTCGGCGCGGCCGCGAAGAGTCGCGCTTGCGCGAACGTGGATTCACCCGAACGATCGCGGCGGCGGGCATGTCGTGCCCGTCGCATCACTGGCCGGCCGATGAACCCGTACCCGACGCGCGGGCGGCGTCCAGCGCGGAGCTGGCGGCGTGGATCACGGGGTTGCCCAAGCCGGTGGGCGTGCTGGCCAGCAGCGACCGCCGGGCGCTGCAGTTGCTCGCCGTCTGCCGCACGCTCGGCATCGGTTCGCCGGAAGACGTCGTCGTCGTCGGGGTCGGCAACGACGAGTTGCTCTGCGAATTGGCCAACCCCTCGCTCTCCAGCGTCGCCCTTTCAACCCAGCGTATCGGGCACGAAGCGGCGCGCACGCTCCAGCGGATGATGCGCACTGGTCAGCGCGCGACAGAGGACGCCCTCCTGATCCCGCCGGTTGGGGTGGTGCCACGACAATCGTCCGGGCGCAACGTGATCATTGATCCCAACGTTGCCGCTGCTGTTCGCTACATCGCGTTGCACGTGCAGGACGACCTGCAGGTCGCCGACGTCGTCCGCGAGGTGCTCGTGTCGCGGAGGTCGCTGGACCAGCGATTCCTCAAAATCCTCGGCCGCACCCCCGCGCAGGAAATCTCGCGCGCCCAGGTGGAGTTGGCCAGGCAGGTGCTGGCCGAAACTGACGAATCCATGACGCGCGTCGCCGTCATGGCCGGCTTCAGCAGCGCCAAACAGCTGGGCGCGACGTTCCAAAGCACGACCGGCACCTCCCCCACTGCGTACCGGCGGAAGCTCCGCCGCACCAGCGTGTAGCGAAGCGCTGTGGTCACCCTCGGAGGAATGAAAAAATGTCGCGCAGGAAAAAACCCCTGCTATCAGGCACGGACGGATCGCGGGCGCGATCCAATGCCAAAGAGCCCGCAAAGAACCCGCTGCATGGCCTTCCTCTTCACGATGGTGCAGATCAGCCAGGGGCCGTCCTGGTGGCAGCTCACCTCGGCCACCGCGTGAAGAGCCATGCCGATGTCGCGGGTCGTCTCGCGGCTGCGGATGTGGAAGCGGCCGTCGCGCACTTCAAAGTTCCGCTGGTGCAATCCCTTGTACGCCGCCGTCTCGGCTTCGTTGGGCCGGTGACGGAGGATCACCCATCCGTCGGGCTTCACGACCGTCACCATCTGGCGGATCACCTCGCAGGGGATCAGCGCGTGATCCAGCGCGTCCGCTCCCCTTCGCACCATTGCGTGCGAATCGGCGGCGCGATCCCGTGGCGCTGGAGGAGCGTGCCATAATCGCCCGCCAGCGGATCCACCGCGGTAATGTCGATCTGGACACCCGTCAGCCGCTTGCCCAGAACCGTCAGCGGGCCGGCGCCGACGTCCAGAATCCGAATGCGATCTGTTCCCGAGGCGATGCGGCGAATGATCTCCTGCTCCGCAAGCGGGGCTGCTTCGTCCATGCGTTTGGCGAACTCATCGGGCCACTTATGCCCGCGCGTGCGCAGGTACTCATCCCAGAAACGCAGCGCGAGGCCGCCCTGGCGAAGGAGAAGGAATTAGCACTACAGCGCTACTCCCGTCTCGGCGATGGACGTTGACGGGATTCCCGGGCGGCTTGGTTTCGGGCCTGGTGGTATTGGATGACCGACGCGACGTGCTCAACCCGCGACTGCCGGCAGCGACGCTGGAGCCAGCCTCGGCACAGCGTGTTTAACGCGCGGGCCGTCTGCTCGATCGTCAGGTCCGGATTTTTCCCCCCGAAGCCGATCCGTCTGCTCGGCGGCGAACAGCAGCACCAGTTGGCACAGTGTCATGTGCCGCATCAGCCCTTTGTAGCTGCGGCCCTCGAAGTGACCGAAGCCGATTTCGGTTTTGGCCAACCGGAACACGTGCTCGATTCCCGCCCGGGTGAACGCGACCTTCAGCAGCGTCAACAGCGCGGTCTTGGGCGGGGCGTTGGAGACGAAGTACTTCACCTCGCCGGTGGCATCGCTCCTGGCGACGATCAGCCAGTAGGTGCGCTTGGTCGGTCGGGGGGAGGCGTAGGCATCGCATCCCCCTGCCGTCAATCGCTCAACAGGAGACGCCCGCAAGCCCGGCGAGAGGTAGGGCGGCTTTCCCATCCGCCCGGCGACATCATACTGGAACTCGACGCAGGCGCGAATGCTCATTCGCTTTGGCGGCGCCCCCACGGGACGTTTGCCCCTCAACAGACTTGGCGGTCCACGGCGTTCGCGCCAGCGCCGAGCGCGATAACCTTGCGTCGTGCCACGCGAACCGTTCACGCGCGACCAACTCGACCACATCGTACGGACGGCGCTGCGGGCGTTGAAGGTGTGGGGCCGCGCCCTGAAGCACCTGGACCGCATCGGCGCGAGCAAGCACGAGTTGTACCGGATCTCGCGTAGCTTTCGTACCACGAGCTTCCGTCGTCGAACGTCGCACTATACGCACTAAAGCCGCCAACGTCCGGTGGTCCGATTACTTGGAAGTGCGTCTTATTTGCATCCTTCGCCGCAGCGCTGAACGCGAAGGAGTTTCGCATTGCATCCTCGAACGATCTGCGCGGGTAGAGCGGGCGTGATTTGCGCACGAGCAGCCAATCCGTGCGGCCAGTCGCATTGGGTCGAGTGCACTGCTCACCCGAGGCACGCCCGCCTTGTCGATTTCCACTTTGCGCTCGACCTTCGTGCGTGGCGTCATGATGCGCTCATCTTGATCGAGCAACTGAAGGTCGGTCGCCCCCGCCGCAATCTTACCCGAGGGCAGCAAGGATGCGACCGCGATGCGTTTCCTGCTGACCAACCCGCGCGCTCAACGCGATGTTGGCCTTCTACGCGGAGCGGTGCGGACAATGGGGTCCAATTCACGACGGAGGTGGGCGCCGCAAGCTTTATCCGCTCGAACCGCTGTAGCGAATGCTCGCGGACATGACCTTCCCCCCGCCGGGCACGGTCATCCTCCGCGTTGCGCGGAGGTACGGTGCGGCATCGGCAACCTCCGCGGGTTCAACCCGAGAACGGCGACTCCCTGCACTGACGGGCTAGTGGTTCATTCCATCTGAATCTGTGGATAAAGCCGGCGTAGCTTGATCCTCGCATCGGCCGTCCTGAACTGCCAGTCGATCTTCTTGCTTCGGTTGTTTCGATCCACATTCCATATCGACACGCGCTGTCGCAGGGTCGCTTCGTCGCCGATCCGATCGCTCAGGCATTGCTTCTCCAGCACGCTCAGTTCGCACTCGGCCATGTTCAGCCAACTGCCATGCCTGGGGGTATGCACCCCCTCGATCTTCTCGATGATCCGCCGCGCTTCCTCGGGCGTGAACGCCTCGTAAAGGCAACTCATCCGGTGCGTGTTCAGTTGTCCATCACCAGCGTGATCTTCTCTGCCTTCGGATAATGCACATCGACCAGTTCCTTCATCTGCTGCGCGAAGTCCAGCTTCGTCCGTCGGCTCGTCACGCTCACCTGCCGCCAGCCACGCAGCGGCTCGACCATGATGAACAGGTTCGCCGTGCCCTTGCGGACGTACTCGTAGTCGTGACACGCCGGCCTGTCGGGCGCGGCGGGAATCGGCACGGCAACCTCGCCGACCAGTTGCTTGCTCTTCTCATCGAAGCAGACCACCGG
>JBBSLV010000406.1:0-4037 GCA_038233535.1 Tepidisphaerales bacterium
CGCATCACCCTCAGGTGAAACGCCATGTCCAGGATCACCAGCCGATCAAACAACTGCTCGGAATCGATCTTGTTCTTGACCTTCCGAAGCAGCCGGGCGGCCGCGAGATATTGGTCGGAGATCGACTGGAGCTCGCGCACTTCCGGCTCGGTGATGCGGTTTACCGCCTTCCCGATGGCGGCGACCTCGAGCATCTCGCGCAGCTCGAAGGTCTCCTCAAGGTCCGGGCGCTGGAGGCTCTTCACGCGCGGGCCGACCCCCTCCACCTGCTCGACCAACCCTTGCGTCTCCATCTGGATGATCGCTTCGCGCACGGGCGTGCGGCTGATGCCGATCTCCTTCGCCAGATGAATATCCGACAGCCTCGTCCCCGGCCGCATGCCCCCCACGAGCATCTTGCCGAGAATGTGGTCGTACGCTTTTTCTTTGAGACTGAGTGACATAGAACGCTCGAATAAGACTTCCCGTTATCAATGCTGAAAAACGCCGTCGTCGTTGCGACGCCCCAAACATCTTCCGGCCGCCCCGAAGCGAAATCGCGGATGCCCTTGATGTATCCATCGCGGTTGTACGCGTCCACTTGTTGCGGCGTGAGGGCCTTCGGATTTTTAACCGCACTCGGATGAAATTCCAGATTGCGCTGGATCTTTGCCAGTTCTTCGTCAGCGACGAACAAGTTGCTTGGTTTTGCTGCCACGAGGCGAACCTCTCCGTTCCTAAAAGATGATGCGGGAACACAGCGAATGATTAGCTCGCGGCGTCGCGGTCCTGGTCTCCTAACTAGATGCGTCCCTGTTTCTACCCCCGTCCCTGTTTCTTTCCCTGCGTCTTGCCGGCCCCCGGAGTTAAGAGCAAGGGTCGGGAGCCAATACTATCGGCTCCCGACCCTGGTCCAGTGCCCGCATCCCCGGATGCGGTGATTACGCCCGCCGCCGCCGGGCCAGGAGGGCGCCGCCGGCCAACCCAAGGAGAGCCAGGCTACTCGGCTCGGGGACCAGCGCGACGTCGGCGAACAGTCCGGTGAAGTCGCCGATGGCGTCGCCGTTAGAATTGACGGCGAAGTCAATCCGGTCGCCGGCCGCCAGCGTCAGGCCGGTCAGATTGAAGTTGGGCGTTTCCGCGGTCGTCTCATTCTGGCTGAACAGGATCTCCGTCTCGTTGCGGCGGACCTGGTTGAGCGTGGGGCCGAAGTTGAGGTCCTGGAAGCCGCCAACAATGTCGTAGAGCCCGGCCGTTGCGACGGTGTAGCGAATGACCCCATCCGCGTTCGCCTCCGGCGGATTGACTTCGCCCGAGCCGGGAACGCCGGGGTGCAGTCCGATCTGTTCGGGTTGGACGCCGGCAGCCACGGCGGCGCCGACGTTGATGACGACCGAGGGGATGCCGTTAGGATTGTCCTGGTGAAACCCTTCCAACTCCTCGAAGCCGTACGCGGCGTTGTAGTGGTCGCCGGTCGGGTTCTCGCCGGCGGCGAAGAGCGTAAAGGTGCCGTTCAGAAAGTAGCCCACGCTGACCGTTCCGCCGGCGGGACCGGCAAAGGTCGGGTTGACCTCGTTTGCCGACGCCTCGTTCGCGAGATACGCGTCGTTGATGTTGGCGGCGGACGCAAAGCCACCCATCCCCAGAACCGCCACCCCTGCCAGTGCATGTAGGACCTTGCTCATGATGCCTCTCCTCTAAAGAAGTGTCCCGCTGCTTCCGCTCGTGCTCCGCGCGACGATATCGAAAGCGGCGAAGTGATGTCAGTATACCACAATATACCGTCCTCGGTTCTGACGCAACAGGAAAAAGAAAAATGTGTTGCCTGCGGGTTGCCCCCGAGCGGGTGCTCATGGTGTTGCGTTCTGATCCAGCCAGATTCGCAGCCCGCGCCTGCGGGTCTGTCGGACCCCCCGGTGGGACTCAAGTGCTCATGCGGCAGATGTTTCTTGATTTGCGGATTGAGGGCTTTGAAAAACCGTGCCCGTGGCCGCTAAAGCGGCCACGCCGCTGCAAAAACTGAGCTCACCCACAGGTTTCGAGTCTCGACAACGAAGACCCCGGCCCGAGGACGCAAGCAGCGACCGCGCGAGTTTCACCACGGGCTGCTAGTGGACCGTTCCTCCTGGAATTGCGGGACGATATCTGCAGCCATTCGTCCGTCAACCCGGGCTGTTGTGGGTGATTCACCCGCAAGCTCGCTGGGAACGGCCCACTAGATGTCTGTGCGGGAACCTGTATATTGGTTGAATCGCCTTAAATTCGCAGCTTCGTTGGAAAACTTCTATGAATGTGGACTTAAACGGGAAGGTCGCGCTGGTAACCGGTGCGGCCCGTGGGATCGGGCGTTCAATCGCCGACACGTTGGCCGCCAACGGGGCGGTGGTCGTGTATACCGATGTAGACGGTGGCTCTGCGGCTGACGCCGCTAAAGGCGCGCGCCGCGCCTCGGCTTTTGCCTTGAATGTGACCGACGAGGCACAAGTCAATCAGGTCGTCGAGGCGGTCGTCGCACACCACGGCTCGCTGGATATTCTGGTCAACAACGCCGGAACCAACACGCTTCATCACCGGGTCACGATTGATGAATTTCCTCGTAGCGAATGGGATCGGTTGTTGGCGGTGGATCTGACCGGCGTTTATTCGATGAGCCGCGCCGCTTCCCGCGCAATGCTTCGGCAGAAGACCGGGGGACGGATCGTTAATATCGCATCGGTTGTCGGCCTTGTTCCCCTTCGGCTCCAATGCGCCTTCGCGGCAGCCAAGGCGGGGGTTGTCAACCTGACCAAGGCCATGGCGATCGAGCTCGGCGGGCGGGGGATTCTGGTGAACTGCGTGGCGCCGGGATCGATCCTCACCGAAGGAACGCGCGAGCTGTTCTACGGGGAAACGGGCAAATTCAAGGACTCCGTCAATCAACTGCTGGCTCATGTGCCGGTCGGAAGGCCGGGCACGCCCGAAGAGGTGGCGCACGCTGTTCTATTCCTTGCCGCGCCGGAGAGCAGCTATGTGAATGGCGCTGTTCTCACCGTCGACGGTGGATGGACGGCTGGATACACGCGCGAGTTCTGAGGCAACGGAATGACCATCATCACATCCAACGACAACGTCGCTCGATTTCGAGAGGCGGTCGTGCCCGCGGGTTCCATCGCGCTCTGGTGGCTGGGGCAGGCCGGATTCGTCATAAAGAGCCCGGGCGGCGTGACGGCGGCGCTGGATCCTTATCTATCCAACTCCTGCAAAGCATTGGGAGAGGGCGCGGGTTTCGACATGGACCGCATGGTGCCCCCGCCGCTCGCGCCGTCTGATCTTGCAGGCATCAACCTGTACTGCATCACGCACAGCCACCAGGATCATCTTGATCCCGAAACCATCGCACCATTCCTCGCCGCTGATGAACAAGCGACTTTCGTTGCGCCGCCTGAATCCACCGAGAAACTCGCGTCCATCGGCGTGTCTCCGACTCGCATGAAGATGACCTGGCCGAATAAAACGACGACGGTGGGTGATCTGTCGATACGCGCGACGTTCGCCATCCCCTTCGCCGGGGACGACCTCACGCACGTCGGCTATTTGATCTCGGTTGAAGGTGGTCCGCGCGTCTATTTCACGGGGGATACGGCGTACCACGATGTGCTGGTCGCCGCGATGAGCCCGCACAAGCCTGACGTGCTCGTCGCGGTGATCAACGGCGCGTTTCGCAACATGGGCCCAGCCGATGCAGCGACGCTGGCGGCGCGTCTGGGCGTGAAGGTGGTCATCCCCTGTCACCATGATCTGTTCCCCGACAACATGCAGCCCCCGCAGATGCTGCGCACGAACCTGCGCTTGTTGGAAATGGACCACGCCTATCGCCTGTTGAAGCACGGCGAGATGTTCACGTTCCCCGAGACCGCGATGTCGGCGCATCGAAGCAAGGTAACACTTCAGCCGCCTGCAACGTTCGGCGCTTGTAAGGTATTGCGCTTTTGATTTGGATAGCGTACATCATGTCCTCTGAGACACACCACCCAACCAACTGAGTTCGATACGCTGCTGGCGGCGCTGCTCCAGGGCGC
>JBBSLV010000407.1:0-3967 GCA_038233535.1 Tepidisphaerales bacterium
CGGGGGGACGGGCGAGCTGGTCGTGGCGCCGGGCCGGCCGCGCGGGGGGGGGTCGCTCGCTACCCCGCCCTTCGGCCCCGGGCCGCCCCCCCCCCGGCCCCCCCCGCCCCCCCCCCCCCCCCCCCGCCCCCCCGCCGGGCGCGCCCACGACCAGCTCGCCCGTCCCCCCGCGACCGATGTCGCGACCGCAACTGCCGCACGCCAACGGGATCAAGACGAGAATGAACCGCAGATGAACGGAGATGCACGCGGATAATTGAGGAAAGAAAAAAGGAGAAGCGGATTCATTGATTCTCGATCTGCGTTCATCTTCGTTCATCTGCGGTTTCGTTTCGCTTGATGTTACTCGTGGCGGAGCGCGTCGATGGGGTCCAGCCGCGCTGCCTTGATGGCCGGGAACATGCCGAACACCAGTCCGACGACGGCGGAGAAGGTGAACGCGAGCGCGACGGCGCTGGCGGGGAGGATCATGTCGGTGCCCTGCATTTCTTCGGGCAGAAACCGGGCAACGAGGGTGGTCAACGCCTGCCCGAACGCCAGCCCCAGCGCCCCGCCGAGGAGGCACAGCACGACCGCTTCGACGAGGAACTGGAGCAGGATCGCGCTCGGGCGCGCGCCCACCGCCTTGCGCAACCCGATCTCGCGCGTGCGCTCCGAGACACTGACGAGCATGATGTTCATGATCCCCACGCCGCCCACCAGCAGCGAGATCCCGACGATGCCCGTGGCGATCAACGTCACCATCGCCGCCACGCGCGAGAACTGCTCGACGGTGCGCTGCGCCGTTTCGACCGTGAACGTGTCGGGCATGCCCGGCTTCACCCCGCGCCGCTGGCGCAGGAAGAATTCGACCTCGGCCTTGGCATCCTCCGACACCTCCGGCGAGCGGGCAGCGGCGACGACGACATACCACGGCCAGCGGTCGCGCGACACCGAGAACGTGAACGGCACGATCACCTCGCGGCGCTCCTGTTGGTTGCCCATCTGCGCCGGCGGAGGCTCGAGCAGCCCGACGACGAGCATCCGGTTGCCGTCCACGTCGAGGTACTCGCCCGTCGGGTCGCGCCCCATCTGAAGCTTGTCGCGCACCACCGTGTTGATCAGGCAGACCGGGCGGCTTTGCTGCACGTCCAGCAGCGACAGCGGCCGGCCGGCCGTCACGTAGCGGTTCTCGATCTCGTGCCACTCCGGGTCCACGCCCATGATGTCGGCCTCGCGGTCGTCGGTGTTGGAGCCGAAGATGAGCGGCCCGTTCTCCTGATGCACCTTGGTGAACCGCGCGATGCTGGGGCAGTGCTCGAGCATGTCGTCGAAATCGCTCAGCCGGAACATGATCTGCCGCCACGACACCTGCCCGGTTTCCGGGCGTTCGGGGGAGATGAACACCTTGTTCGTGCCCAGCGCTTCGAACTCGCTGAGCACGCGCTGCTTCATCCCGGTGATGAGCGTGATCACCGCCGACACCGCCGCCACGCCGATGAGGATGCCAAGCGTCGTGAGGATGCCGCGGATCTTGTTCGCCCAGATCTGCGACGTGGCCAGCACGATGCTCTGGTAAAAGAGCAGCAGGAGGGCGAAGGGCAATCGCACGATGCCTCTCATGGAAACTTCATGTGCAGCGGGTGCGGCTTCGGGACGGTTGGAGTATCGCTTGCGTCTTCACGTGTGGAGTGTCGCCAGCGTCTTCACGCTCTCGCCCGCCGGACGTTACACCAGCTTTTCGCCGATCTGCACCGCGTTGGTGGCCGCGCCCTTGCGGATCTGATCGCCGGCGACGAACAGCTCGATCCCGCGGCCATCGTCGCGGCTGATGTCCTGCCTGATCCGGCCGACGAGGACGTTGTCCTGGCCGCTGGCTTCCAAGGGCATGGGGAAGTGATTCTTCTCGCGGTCGTCGACGATCGTGACGCCGGGCGCCTTGCGCAGGATCTCGCGGACCTGATCGGGGGTGATCGGGCGCTCGAACTCGAGGTTGATCGATTCGCTGTGGGCCCGCGGGATCGGTACGCGGACGCAGGTGGCGGTGACCATGATCTTCGGGTCGCCGAAGATCTTGCGGGTCTCCTTCACCATCTTCATCTCTTCCTCGTTGTACCCGTCGTCGCCGATGGTCGTGTTGTGGCAGAAGAGGTTGTTGACGATCTGGTGCGGGAAGAGCGTCTTCTCGACGGGGCTGCCCGCGGCGTAACCCTTCATCTGCTGCTCCAGCTCGTGAAGCCCCTGCGCGCCGGCGCCGCTAACGGCCTGGTACGTGCTCACGATGATCCGCTTCACCTTGACCTGCTTGTAGAGCGGCCAGACGGCGACGTTCATGATGATCGTCGAGCAGTTGGGGTTGGCGATTAATCCGTTGTGCCTGTGAATCTGCTCGGGGTTCACTTCCGGCACGACCAGCGGCACGCCGTCCTTCATGCGGAAGGCGGAGGTGTTGTCGATGCACACCGCCCCGGCCTTGACGGCGCCGGGGGCGAACGCTTTGGAGATCGACCCACCCGCGCTGAAGAACGCGATCTGCACGTCCTTGAAGCTGTCGTGCGTCAGTTCTTCGATCATGTACGTCTGCCCGCGGTATTCAACCGTCTTGCCCGCGCTGCGGTTACTGGCCAGGAGCTTGAGGTTCCTGATGGGGAAGTTCCGCTCCGCCAGGACGATGAGCAATTCCTGACCCACGGCGCCGGTAGCGCCGACGATGGCAACATTCACGGGCATGATCTGACACTCCTACCGCAACAACAGGCCGAGAATCCGAACGCCTTATCCCGCCTTGGCTCGCACGACGACTTCGCGATCGAGACGGTCACCCATACGGTCTTTCTCAATTTCAACGTCGTATCTCGCCTGTAAATTCAGCCAAAATCGCTCGGAGGTGCCAAAGTGCCGCGCGAGCCTCAAGCTCGTTTCAGCGGTAACGGCGCGCCTCGCGTGTACGATCTGATTGATGCGTCGGGGAGCGACTCCCAAGTTCTTGGCCAAGCGGTATTGCGAGATGCCCAGCGGGAGTAAAAATTCCTCCAGGAGAATTTCGCCGGGATGCACCGGCGCCAGCTTCTTCCGCGTCATCGGTGTCTCCGTTTGCCGGATCAGTGGTAATCGACGATCTCGACTCGAAACGTTCACCAGAGCCTGTGTTCACCGCCGGCGCTTGTGGCGCCGATTGATGGGGATCTTGCTCCCGATCGTGCGCGGGGGGGCCTGGAGCGTGATCGGCGCGGGACCGCCCGCATCTGTCGTCGTAGCGCTCGGCGCTGTTGTCGCGCCATATGGGCGCTCGTAGCGGTTGACGATCGGCTTCGACGGGATGACCGGACCCGCCCCCGGCTTGCCTTCGGTCCAGTCGGCGGGGGTCGGGCGGGGTTCAAACCCCTCGACCAGCGCCAGCGGGATCTGCATGTTGATCAGGTTTTCCACCTTCGTCAGCTCGTCGCCCTGATCGGGCATCACGAAGGTGAACGCCTTGCCCAGCGCCCCCATGCGCGCCGTGCGACCGACGCGGTGGACGTATACCTCCGGGTCTTCGGGGATGTCGTAGTTGATGATGTGGCTGATGTCGGCCACGTCGATGCCGCGCGATGCCAGATCCGTCGCGATCAGCACGTCGAACTTGCCCTTGCGAAACCCCTGCATGACGCGGTCGCGCTTGTTCTGCGCGAGGTTGCCATGAATCTCGCGGCACTCGATCCCATCCGCGTGCAACCGCTGCGCGATCTTCTCCGCCCCCCGCTTCGTTCGCGTGAATACGATCGCCAGGTCCGGATTCTCCTTCATCAGAAGCGTGCGCAGCAGCCGGTACGTGTCCCAGGGCTGGACGGACAGATAAAACTGCTCGACCTTCTCGACCGTCGGCCTGTCGTTGGCGCCGGGGGCGATCAGCTTTTCCACCGGCTCGCGCATGTATCGCCGCGCAAGCTTTTCAATCTCATCAGAAATCGTCGCGGAGACGAAGATCGTCTGAGGACCGCTGCGGTCA
>JBBSLV010000408.1:0-3963 GCA_038233535.1 Tepidisphaerales bacterium
AGCAGTTGATGCGGAATGTCAGTCGTTACCTCGCCACGCGCAACGCGCGCACCCGTGCGGCTTTGCGGAAAGCCGCGTGACATGCGACTATGGATACACGAATCGCGCACGGTTATTTAGGCCAAGTGCTCGATAATAGTCTTCCTGACCTGATTAAGCTCGCGCGGCGCGAATCCATCGTTGGCGGCCAATGCGACGGGGTTCAGCCAGAATTTACAGGTTTTGCGTTCACGGCGCGCGTGGACGTGCATGGGCTTATTGCAACCTCGCGTGACCTACAGCGGCAACCGCCGCGCGGTGGCGAGGAAATTGTCGTAGTTTGTCCGCACTTCGGTGAGCGAATCCCCGCCGAACTTTTCGAGCAGCACCCGGGCGATCTCGAAACCGATGACGCTTTCCATCACGACGGATGCGGCGCTGATGGCGGAGATGTCGCTGCGTTCCCAGCCGGCTTCGGCGGTGCTCTTCGTATTCAGGTCGATGCTCTTTAGCGGCTTGCCGAGCGTGGAGATGGGTTTCATCGCGCCGCGGACGACGATGGGTCGGCCATTGGTCATGCCGCCCTCGATGCCGCCGGCGTTGTTCGTGCCGCGGACGAAGCCGAGGCTCGGGGTGTCGCGCTGACTCTCGTCGTAGCCGATCTCGTCGTGGACCTGCGAGCCGGGCCGGCGCGCGGTCTCAAAGCCCAGGCCGATCTCAACGCCCTTGAACGCCTGGATCCCGACGACGGCCGCGGCGATGCGCGAGTCCAGCCGGCCGTCCCAGGTCATGCACGAACCCAAACCGACGGGGCAGCCGAACACGTGCGCCTCGACGATCCCGCCGGCCGTGTCCTTGGCCATCTTCTGATCGTTGATGAATGCGCGCATCATCGCGCCGGATTCCTCATCGAGCGCGTACACGTCGGACGCGTCCCGCGCGGTGAGCAGCTCGCGCCAATTCTCCGGCGTGACTTCCGTCATCGACGCAGCTTGACCGACGGCGCGGACGAAGCCGAACACCTCAATGCCGAACTCTTTCAGCAAACACCGTGCAACCCCGCCCGCGGCGACGCGGGCGGCCGTCTCACGCGCGCTGGCGCGCTCAAGCGTTTCACGGCAGTCGGTCGTCAGCCACTTGATCGACCCGGCCAGGTCCGCGTGTCCCGGGCGCGGGCGATGCAGCGGGGGGGTGGCGGCGGGGTCGTCGAGACGGAAATCCTTGTTGGGGATGAGCATGGTGATCGGGGACGCGATCGTCTTGCCCATGCGGACGCCGGTGAGGAAGTCGACGGCGTCGGTCTCGATCTTCTGCCGTCCGCCGCGCCCATACCCGCCCTGGCGGCGGCGCAGTTCGGCGTCGATGAATGGTTTATCCAGCGGAACGCCGGCGGGCATGCCTTCGACGAGCGTGATCAATGCCTTGCCGTGCGATTCGCCGGCGGTGCGGTAGGACAATGTGGCCATGTGATGGGGAATGATAACCGAATTGCCGCCGGTTTTCGCGGAGGTGGGCCGTCGCTCACGAACTCCCGCCGGCGGCTGCAAGTCGGCGCGCGGCGGACGGGCGGTGCGGGGTCCGACAGGTCTTAGCCGCTGGCGTGCGCGTGCAGGGTTTTCAGGCGCCGTCGCGGTCGCCGGCGTTACTGTCGGCGGCGTCGGCGTCATCGGGCGCGCCGCGCACGTTATCGAGCGTTTGCGCTGGGCGGTTTGACTTGCGGATGACGCTCACAGTTCCCGCCGTCTCCAGCACGACCGCCTCGACCTCTTCCAGCGACGCAAGGTTTTGCTCGCGCACGGCGGCAATCACCTCGGCGCGCGTCATCCGCTCGGCGCGCATCGCCTTCTCGATGAACCGACCACGGAACAGCAGAAGCCGTGGTTCGGCCGCGACCAGCCGGGCGACCCGTCGGGACCGGGTGGACGCGAACGTGACGATGAATTGGAGCAGCGCGAGCATCGCGAACGCCGCCAGCGCGTGCGCCAGCGCGGTGTCCTTCGAGAGAATCGCCGTCGCCAGCGTCGAACCCAGGGCGATGGTGACGATGAAGTCAAAGGCGTTGAACTTCGACAGCGTCCGCTTGCCGCTGACGCGCAGGATGATGATCAGCCCGACATAGGCGCAGACGCTGATCACCACCACGCGGAGCAGAGGTTGCCAGCCGTCAAAGAAGAACATGCCCCGACGTTTACCCCGCAGCCGGACGTGCGCGAAGGCCGAATGTTGAGCATGATTAAGCGGATGCCGCGGCGATAATGCTCGCCATGCGATGGCATCCAGCGCTGTGGGCGGCGGGCGGTTTGCCCTCCTGGCGAAGCCGCGTGAGGGGCTCAGGATGACAGGGAGGGACTAGCCGTTAAACTTCCGCCATGACCGAGACTGCGCGGCGGCGTGCCCTGATTGCAGTTCTGCTCGTCGTCGCCGCGGGCGTGTTTCTCACCGGCATCAACTGGGGGTTGCCGTCGCGCGCCGTCGACCCATATCTGTTCGGCGACGAGCCGGTGTGGTCGGGGGAGAAGATCGCCAGGCTCGCGCCGTCGGATGCGAACGTGCTCGGCGCGGATGTGGATGTGAATCCGCTCGCCCGACGACAGTTGCCGATCGTGCTCAACGACACCGACGAGAAGCGGGCGGAGATCATCCGGCGATACCGGCTGTTCAGCCATCAGCCGGACGAGATGATCACGTTCAAATCGCTGGCGCGCATCAACCAGCACCGCGGCGACCCCCGGCTGTACCAGTACGGGGGGCTGTGGATGTACCCGGTCGGGGCGATGCTCAAGCTGGCCGACATCGTCGGGTTCGTCGACCTTCGCGGGGGGCCGGAGGGGCAGGCGTATTACCTCGATCATCCCGAGGCGTTCGGCAGGTTCTATATCGTCGCACGGCTGTACACGGTGATCTGGGGGCTCGTCGGCGTGTGGGCGGTGTTCTGGATCGTGCATCGGCTGACGGGATCGAACTTCGCGGCGGCGGTGGGGGCGCTGTGCTACACGTTCATGCCCGTCGTGGTGAACATGGCCCACGAAGCCAAGCCGCACCTGCCCGGGACGGTGCTGATGCTGCTGTCGGTCATGGCGGCGACGAAGTACGTCGAGACGGGGCGGGCGCGGTGGTGGGTCATTACCGGCGCGCTCTGCGGCGCGGCGTTTGGGGTGGTGATTTCATCGCTCGTCGGATTCGTCGTGATTCCCGTGATGGTCCTGCTGCGGACGGAATCGTGGGCGCATCGCATCCGCATCGCGCTGGGCGCGACGGCGGTGGGATTCGCGATCTACTTCGTCACCAACCCGTACGTGCTGATCAATGCGATCGTCGCGCCGGAGATTCTGCAATCAAATTTGCAGAACTCGACCGCGATGTACGGCAAGCGCGGGCTGAGCGGGCTGCTTAACGCGATTCGCGTTCTCGTCATGGCAACCTCACCGGTCGTCCTGGCGATCGCATTATTGGGCATCTCTTCGGTCATCGAGCAGCGAAAAAAGATGAGTCGCCTCGTCTGGTTGCTCCTTGTCCCGGCATCGCTCGTGCTCGTGCAGTTCGTGTTGCTCGCCGAGGGAAAGCCCGGCGAGTACGCGCGGTTCGCGATTCTGCCGGCCGTCGCGCTTGCAATCATGGCGGCGGTGGGTGTGCACAGGGTCAAGCATCGCATCGCCCGCGTCATGTATGCCGTGTGCGTTGTTGGCCTGACAGCGCTCTGGGGAGTCGCGTATTTGCTCGGCTTCGTCGCGGACACAGGATCTCACAATACGCGACGTCTCGCGGCGGCGGCGCTTGCACTGGAGGAAGGGGATGTCGCGCTGATCGCCGAGCCGGCGCCTTACTCGGCTCCGCCGACCAATCTGTTTCAGCGACGATTGGTCTTGATCGATCCGCGAGCGGGTCCACATCCCACGGCGTGGACCGTCCGTCCATCCGATCAGGCCGACCGCGCCTTCAGCACGCCTATCAGTTGGGCGACCAAGCCGGTCCTCAGGGAATGAG
>JBBSLV010000409.1:0-3953 GCA_038233535.1 Tepidisphaerales bacterium
CAAGGGCGCCTTCGACGTAACGGTAGGCCCGTACATCGCCCTCTGGCGCGTCGCGCGCAGGACAAAGCAACTTCCCGCACCGCGAGCGTTGAACGAAGCCCAAGAGCGCGTCGGCTGGCAGAAGGTGAAACTCGATCCGGCGCTTCAAACGGTCGAGTTGACGGTTCCCGGCATGCGTCTGGACCTCGGCGGCATCGCCAAGGGCTACGCGGGCGATGAAGCCGTCCGCGTCCTCCGCGAGCACGGCATCGGCAGCGCGCTCTTCGAGGCCGGCGGTGACATCGTCGTCAGCGACGCCCCGCCGGGGAAACAGGGATGGACGGTCGACATCGTCGCGAGCGAGGCGGAGAAGAAGCGGACGATCGCGACCGCCAACCGGGGGATCTCCACGTCCGGCGACACGGAGCAGTTCGTGGAGATCGACGGCATGCGCTACTCGCACGTCGTCGACCCGCGAACGGGTCTGGGTTTGACCGAGCGCTTCGCCGCGACGGTGATCGCGCGGAATGGAATCACCTCGGATAGTCTTTCAACCGCGGCATGCGTGCTGGGGGAGGACGGGACGACGCTCGTCAACTCCTACCGCGGCACGACGGCGCACGTCCGCAAAGTGGAATGATTTGGTCGCTTCTCCCGGTATCCCGGGAGAAGGTTAGGATGAGGGTGATTGCGATTGCGAACAGCGCTCGATGTTCCAAATCACCCTCACCCCAGCCGCCCTAACCCTCTCCCTGGGTACATGGAGAGGGGGTAAGAAACGCTGCATGTTTGAGCAATACGACGTCGACGGATTATACGACGAGATGTTCTTCGCGCCGGGACACCCTCGGCCGCACTATGCGGCCGTCGCGGAGAATCTCGAAAGCCTCGGCGCCCTCGCCTTCCAGCGCCGGCGGCGCATGGCGGACGTGTCATTCCGCAACCAGGGAATCACCTTCACCGTTTATGGCGATCAGCGCGGCGTCGAAAAGATCTTCCCCTTCGACCTCGTCCCCCGCATCATCCCCGCCGGCGAGTGGGACGTGATCGAGCGCGGCCTCGTCCAGCGCATCACCGCGCTGAACCTGTTCTGCCAGGACATCTACCACGAGCAGCGCATCCTGCGCGAGCGGGTCATCCCGCCGGAGCTGATCTACGGCGCGAAGATGTTCCGGCGCGAAATGTTCGGCGTGAACGTCCCGAAGAACATCTACATCCACATCTGCGGCACGGACCTGATCCGCAACACCGACGGCACGTACTTCGTCCTCGAAGACAACGGCCGCACGCCCAGCGGCGTGAGTTACGTGCTGGAGAACCGCGCCGTCATGAAGCGCGTCTTCCCCGGCCTGTTCTCCGCCTACCGCGTGCGGGCGATCGAGGACTACCCGTACAACCTGCTCCAGAGCCTCAAGCACGTCAGTCCGCAGGCGACGGACGACCCGAGCATCGTGATTCTCTCGCCGGGCATCTACAACAGCGCGTACTTCGAGCATAGCTTCCTCGCCCGGCAGATGGGCGTGGAGCTGGTCGAAGGCCGCGACCTTGTCGTCGAAAACAACTTCGTCTACATGCGCACGACAGCCGGGCTGCGGCGCGTCGATGTCATCTACCGGCGCATCGACGACGACTTCCTCGACCCGCTGTGCTTCCGCGCCGGGAGCGTGCTGGGCGTGCCGGGGCTGATGAACGCGTACCGCGTGGGGAACGTCGCGCTGGTCAACGCCGTCGGCACGGGCGTGGCCGACGACAAGGCGATCTACCCGTACGTCCCGGCGATGATCAGGTTTTACCTCGGGCAGGATCCGATCCTGCCCAACGTGAAGACGTACCTCTGCGCCGAGCACGACGACCGCAAATTCGTCCTCGAAAACCTCGACAAGCTCGTCGTTAAAGCAACGAACGAGTCCGGCGGGTACGGTATGCTCATGGGCCACCAGGCGAGCAACGACGAGCGCGCCAATTTCGCGCAGCTGATCAACGACGACCCGCGCAACTACGTCGCCCAGCCCATCATCGAGCTGAGCCAGCACCCCAGCTTCGTCGACGACCACTTCGAAGGCCGACGCGTTGATCTGCGGCCGTACATCCTTTACGGCGAGAAGGTGATCGTCATGCCCGGGGGATTGACGCGCGTGGCGCTGCGCAAAGGATCGCTCGTGGTGAACAGCTCCCAGGGCGGGGGAAGCAAGGACACGTGGGTGCTTGAGGACGAGACGGAAGACGAGGTGACGGCATGACGCTCCCGGTCGACATGGTCCAATTCCTTCCCCGCCCCGCCGCCGACGCGACGAAGTTTTACGTCTCGCGCGGGCCGCGACCCATGCTCGCGCGCGACGCCGACAGCGTCTACTGGATGAGCCGCTACGTCGAACGGTCCGAACACGTCGCGCGCATCCTGCTGATCAGCAGCAACCTCCTCACCGACGTTGGGCACCTCGACGAAGACCTCGTCGACGAGCAGTGGCGGAGCATCCTCACGATCCTCCAGGTGGTCGGCGACGTTCCCGGCGACGGCCCGATGCGCGGGCGCGTCGCGCAGTTCATGACGTTTGACGAGGAGAACCCCAGCAGCCTGATCACCTGTGTCAACCGGGCGCGCGAGAACGCGCGGACCATCCGCGAGACGATCTCGCAGGAGATGTGGGAGTGCCTCAACATGCTCTACTGGTCGCTCCGCGGCGACGACGCGCGAGCACGCTTCGACGAGTCGGCCGACGACTTTTACCGCGGCGTCATGACCGGCTCGTTTCTTTTCCAGGGCATCACCGACCAGACGCTCACGCATGACCAGCGGTGGATGTTCACGCAACTGGGCAAGTTCCTCGAACGCACGACCTTCACCGCCCGCGTCATCGCGACGAAGTACGACCTGCTCAGCGCCGCCGAGCCGCTGGAGACGCCCATCCGCAACATTCACTGGATGGCCGTGCTGCGGACGTGCGCGTCGATCGAGTCCTACCGGCGGCAGCACATCGGCGACATGGACCCGATCCGCGTCGCGGCGTTTCTGATCCTGGAGGGCAACTTCCCGCGCAGCATTCGCTTCGCGGTGTCGCACGCGCACGAGATGATCGGCCGGATCCGCAACGAGACGAACCCACGTTCGATCGAGGCGGCCGAACGCATCCTCGGGCAGCTCCGGACGCAGCTCGATTACGCGCAGGCCGAGGAGATCGTCGCCGCGGGCATCCCCGGTTATCTGCAAAAGATCCAGGACGCCGTCGCCGAGGCCGCCCGGGCGGTGCAGTCGGCGTACTTTCTTCATTAGTTCGTGGCACGGGCTTCCATCCGGTATGTTTGGAATCAGGATACGGGCTGGAAGCCCGTGCCACATATGCTTCTGAAGATCACCCACCAGACGGACCTGACGTATTCCGGCCTGATCAGCGAGTCGGTCATGGAGCTGCGCATGGTCCCGCGCCAGGCCGAGGACCAGCACCGGCTCTCGTTCACGCTCGCGCTGGGACCGGCGACGAGCGCCAGCAGCTACTTCGACTGGCTGGGCAACACGGTGCACGCCTTCACCATCAACGCCTTCCACCGTCAGATCCGCATCGTCGCCACAAGCGTTGTCGAGACGCAGCGCGATAAGCTTGATCCCCGCGCGCTGCCCGACGTCTGGCCGACCGAGGTCGGGCGCATGGACTACGCGCTGTACGACTACCTCGCGTTCCGCGGCCCCGTCGTCGATTCCCCCCCGCTGCGGCAGGTGATTGAGCAACTCCACTTCCGCCCCGGCGAGCGTCTCGGCGACGTCGCGATGCGCATGGTTGACCTGATCAACGATCGCTTCACCTACAAGGCCGGCGTCACGACCGCCGCCAGCCCGATTACCGAGTTGCTCGAGCACGGGTACGGCGTGTGCCAGGATTTCACGCACCTGATGATCGGACTGGCCCGCGCGATCAACATCCCCGCGCGCTACGTGAGCGGGTTCCTGCATCCCAATGCCGACGGGAGGAGCGGGGGAG
>JBBSLV010000410.1:0-3948 GCA_038233535.1 Tepidisphaerales bacterium
TATTCTCGATTTCTCGAAAGTTGAGGCTGGTAAGCTCGCGCTTGAAACTCTCGACTTTGATCTCCGGAGCACCGTCGAAGACACGATGGAACTCTTGGCCGAGCGCGCGTTCAGTAAAGGTATCGAACTGGCCTGCATGATGGACAGCGATGTGCCGACCAGCTTGTGCGGCGATCCGGGCCGCGTTCGTCAGGTGCTCATCAATCTGGTCGGCAATGCCATCAAGTTTACCGAGCGGGGCGAAGTGATTGTTCGCGTCATGGAGGAGCGCGCCGACGAACGTGAGGTGATCATTCGACTCAGCGTTACCGATACTGGCATCGGCATCAGCGAGGCGGCACGCAGCAAGCTGTTTCAAGCGTTTTCGCAGGCCGACGGATCGACGACGCGGAAATACGGCGGGACGGGACTGGGCCTCGCGATCTCGAAGCAACTGGTCACGCTCATGGGCGGCGAGATCGGCGTCACCGACGCTGCGGGTCAGGGCTCAATCTTCTGGTTTACGGCCCGCTTCGGGCGACAGCGTGGCGGCCCGATCGCACCCAGTCCTGACATGGCCAGCCTCGACGGACTCCGTGGCCTGGTGGTCGACGACAACGCGACCAATCGAACCATCTTAGTACGCCAGCTGAGTGGATTGGGAATGATTGCGGCGGAGGCGTCATCAGGACCATTGGCACTTGCGATGCTGCGGGCGGCGGTCGCGCAGCACGCGGCCTACGACGTCGCCATCCTCGACTTGATGATGCCAAGGATGGATGGCTTTGAGCTGGCGCGACGCATCAAATCCGACGTGACCATTGCGGCGGTCGCCCTCGTGCTCCTGCCATCCTTCGGTCAGCGCGGTGACGGCGCCCTGGCGCGCAACATGGGAATTGCCGGGTACCTCACCAAGCCGGTACGACAGGCGCAGCTCTGCGATTGCCTGGTGAGCGTCCTAACCCGCATTATTCATGACGTGTACACAAGAGTCTATGAGAGCCTCCGCGTGATGATGTGGCGACCGTGCTGCGTGTTCGGGTTGGTGCAAGGGCGGTCTGGAGCGGCGGAAATTGCACGCGAGAGGTGGGCGGCGCGCGTACGCGGGGCCAGCAGACACACGTCGCCCCACATGGTCGAGCGCGGAGATCGGCGCTGACCGGT
This sequence comes from Tepidisphaerales bacterium, assembly GCA_038233535.1. Taxonomy (GTDB): domain Bacteria; phylum Planctomycetota; class Phycisphaerae; order Tepidisphaerales; family Tepidisphaeraceae; genus DASYWJ01. The sequence continues at coordinate 1,144 of JBBSLV010000410.1, forward strand.
TTAGCCGGGGCGGGCACCGAGGCGCATCGCCACGCGGCACCACGCCGAGGCGTCTGGCGAGCTGACGGGCAGGTGCAGGACCAGGCGACGGACCGAGCCGACCACCCGCACGCCCAGCTTGAGCAGCCGGAGCCGCAGGGTCGCCATTTGCGCCCGGGCGCAGGAGGTCCGCGCGGCGCAGCGGCGGAGTTCCTGCATGAGCACATAGGCGGCGGCGGTCAGGAGGACGCGCAGTTGATTGGCCCAGAAGCGGGAGCAGCTCGTGCGCCCGATGCCCAGATCGTGATGCAGTTCCTTGATGCGGTTCTCGATGTCGCCGCGGGCGCAGTACACCTGGGTGTAGAGCCACTCGGGCGTCTGGCGCAGGTTCGTGACGACGAAGCGCGGGTTGTCTCGCGGCGACCGGCCCGGATGCTGCACGATTTCGGCTTTGATGATCACACGCCGAGGCTGCGACCAGGTCTGGGCCTGATACCAGGTGTCGAGATACTGGTGTTCGGTCTGCCCGCTGAGGGCATGGGCCGCGCGCACGTCACCCATCGCCGCTTCGGCCGCGCGGGCCAAAACCGCGTTCTTGCCCATGGCGACGACGTACTCGAGCCGTTCGTCGTCGAGATACGCGAACAACGCGGGGCAGGCGAACCCGCCATCACACCGGACGCGGATCCGCGCCGTCGGAAACGTCGTCCGCAGGAGCGGAACCAGCCGGCGCAGGACACCGAGTGCGCCGCGCGTCGCTGGCGCGTTGCCGGGCCGGAGCAGCGCCGCGCACAGGTACTGGTCACGCTCGCCGTTGAACGTCACAAAGGCCAGCAGGGGCAGGTAGCACCACGCGTCGTAATGCCCATTGAAAAAGGACAGTTGCTGCGCGCCATGGGTCGGGTCATCGGTGGGATCGAGGTCAATGGTGATCCGCCGCGCACGACCGTGGAGCCGGCGCCGGTGTCGCTCGACCACCCGCAGGGCAAGCGCATGCCCCATCTCATACAGCTCGGTGCGGGTCACGCCGTTCTCAAAGCGAGAGACCGTCGGCTGCGAGGCCAGCGCGCGGCCGTCAATCGGATCGCGGTCGAGCAGCAGCTTGTGGATGGGATCGTCGGCCAGGCGGCCGGCGTCGTTGGCGTCGAGATACCCGCACGCGAGGCCGAAGACCCGCTGCGCGATCAACTCCCGCAGCGAGTGGGCGACGCGACTCGACGTGCGGCCATCCGTGACGCAGTCCGTCAACGCGCCGATCAGCCCGAGGCGCGCATCGGCCGCCTTCAACAGCACGGCGCCGCCATCCGAGCTCGCGTGCGCTTGATCAAAGGTGGCGACGAGCGGGCGATCAAACAGGTCGGCGAAGAGAACAGTCTGTGGTACCGTGGTTTCGTTCAACAGCGACGCCTCCGTGTGCGCAAAGGTCCTTCAGCAAGCCCTTTGTACCACTCGGAGGCGTTTCTGTTTGTACCGAATCCAGTCCACTCGTGAATAATCCGGGCTAACCCCCAACGCACGGCGTGGGCGGTAAGCGCCCCTGCTTGTCAATTTTCGATGGTTTTAAACTACGGCGCGTTACGCCATGTTCCCAGGTGAAGGACGTTCAGACGCCGTCTGGGTTCTGCCCAGTTATGCCGGTGAGCAACTGAAGAAGGAACGGTTGATGGACCTTCTCGTCCCTGATCCCAACGCAACCAACATGGCGGAGATTCTGGCGAAGGTGCTTTCACAGGCCGAGGTGGAGAAGCTGATGAAGCAGCTCGAGGATGCGGTCGTTGGCCCACAGCAAGTTTTGGAACTCGTTCAGAGGTAGCGGGAATCCGCCGGGCGTACTGAATAGTAACGACGCCGACTTGCGGGTGACCTGCCCGTGGTGTGTTTGTCGGCGTTTTCGTGCCCTCGGCGAAGCGGAGGGAGAAGCAGGGTCGGCGTCGGGGCCTCCAATACTGGCGCTTCCCGGCTGGTGCCAGGGGCTCCGTTAACCATTTGGTTGCTGTCGCTCCGCCATCGGCGTGTCGGTGGAGGAGGTGAGGGCCAGAGCTTTGAATGATCGGCTCGGCTCCGGAGGGAGTCAGAATCCCAGGCGCCGGGCTCTCAGGTTCTCGCCTGAACGGCGATTCTCGACGCCAGAAGCGGCGAGTTGCGAGGGGTGATGGCACTGACAACGGTGGACCAATTGCCGGTCCGGGGTGGCACTGCGCGGCGGGAGTCAGAACCGAGTCGTCGGTGCGCGACTGACAGTAGCTAGCCACGCCGCACGCTGGAGGCAATGATGCCTACCCGCGCACGGATCGCCGATTCTGCCGTCGCGCGTGGCGTTCGCAGTTGCGAGGCAGTCAGCGTGACGTCAACCCGGTAACGCAGATCGAGAGCACGTAACGCTGCGCCCCGAACGTGAACCCGGAACCCGGAACCCGGAACCTGGAACCTGAACCCGGAACCCCGAACCCCGAACCCGGAACCTCTTCGCAACCTCCTCCTGTCCTCCCCCAACCCCACCAACTGTCCACTGTGCGCGACGCTGCGATCGCGGGGGCGGAATTCCCTTCTGATTTCTGGTTGTTTCACGCGATCTGAGCGGGCGCGAATCTTGCGCCTGGGACGGCAGACGGCGCGCTCGTCGCCGGACGGAGGTCGAACATGAATCGTTTCATTCTCGTACCGGTAATGGGGATGCTCGCGCTGGCGGCATCGGCTCAGGCCCAGGCTCAGTCGACAGGATGGCTCGGCCGTCCCCAGGTGCGGTATGCCGGCGCGGAGCGACAGTCCTATTACGACTCCGGGCACATCGCCTACGACAACGGCTACCGCGAAGGGCTGAAGGAA
>JBBSLV010000411.1:0-3943 GCA_038233535.1 Tepidisphaerales bacterium
CGCCGTTGTTTCGTCATCCATGCGGGCGACCCCCTCTGTTTGCGAGAACAACGCCGCCCGCTCGTACGGCGCCCGGCGGTACTGGCAGTTGCTCAAGGAGCAGTTCTGGCAGGGCACGAGATCCGTCAGCTTCCGCACGCGATCAACCTGGCGCGTCAGCCCGAACACGGCCAGCAGCGACTTCTTCGGGCGAAGCATGCCCGATTCCAGCACCTCGACGTCGCTGGGCAACTGCTGCGTGCGCGTGCGGCGGATCAGCTCGAGCAGGCGCGGCTGCTCGGCGATGTCCCACTCGGGATACCCCGGACTGTAGTGCGGAAGCACCGCCATGCCGCGCGCGTCGCTCCAGGCGCAGAGGCGGGCGCCGATGGTCGCGACGAGGTGCTCGACGACGGCCGAGCCGAAGATCTCGACGAAGAAATACTCGTCGGGCTTCTCCTGATTCCACAGCCGTTGCGCTTCGGCTTCGACTTGCGGCCCCGCGCTGACGGCGACGAGGACAACGCCGTCGGCCTGCGCCAGCTGGAGCGTCGAGTGGAGCCGCTTGCTGGTGAACGATGCGCCGTCGATTTGGATCGAACCCCCGATCATTCCCCCGGTTATTCCGTCGTCGAGCGAAACACTCTCCGCCTGCCGCGCGTAAACCCAAGGCCGGCCGTGCTGCGCGTACCACGCCCGCGCCTGCTCGGCGAGCTCCCGGGCGCGTCCGCTGAGGACGCGATCGCGCGGGTAACCAAGCAGCCGCTTGTACTCCGCGGGCTGCACGTTGATGTCCGGCAATGTGTCGACCAGCTCGATCATCCCGCCACCTGCTCTGACGACTCGGCCGTCTCCACCGGCTTGAATTGACAACCTTCGACGAAGAAATCGAAGAAATCCGGATGCGTTTCGAGCCGGCAGTGCTCGACGCGGCGAACGAGCGCTTCCAGCTCCTGGCGCTTGGTTTTTGAGAGCAAGGCGATGCACGCGCCCTCGATGGCCGCGTTGCCGACCTGCACGATGTTTTCGTCCGGCAGATTCGGGATCAGCCCGATGCGCCGCGAGGCGTCGATTTTTAGATGCCGCCCGAACCCGCCGGCGAGGTAGAAAACGTCGATGTCGTCGAACGAAATGCCGAACTGGCTGACGACCGTCTGAAGCCCCGCGACGTTCGCGCCCTTCGCCTGCGCGAGTTCGTTTACGTCGCTCTCCAGGAAGAAGATGTCGCGCGATTCGTCGAGGGTGACGCGCGACGAGCCGTCCTCGAAGCGCCCGAACTCGTTCATACGCCCGGTGCGCAGCAGCTCGCTCATCAGATCGACCAACCCCGACCCGCAGATGCCTTCCGGGACCGTGTCGCCGATGACGCTGACGCGGACGGCGCCGGTGGCCTCGTCGATGGCGACCGTCTCGATCGCGCCGTCAAGCCCCGGCATGCCGCAGGCGATCGCGCCACCCTCGAACGCGGGACCGGCCGGGCACGAGGCGGCGAGGATCCGGTCCTTGTTGCCGAGGATCAATTCCGTGTTCGTCCCGATGTCCATTACCGCGACGAGCCGGTCCTCATGGAGGATGTCGATCGCCAGCATGCACGCCGCCGCGTCGGCGCCGACGTGCCCGCTGATGATCGGCCCGCCGTAGATGCGCGCCTTGGGATGAATGGGCAACAGCAGCCGCTTGGCGGTTTCGCACAAACTCGTCGTCGTGCGCTTGCCCTCAGCCATCTCGATCTCGGTGATCGAGCGGTAGGGGGTCTGGCCGATGGGGTAGACGTCCTGGCGGAAGAAGAGGTCGCGCATCGTCGAGTTGCCGACGATGACCATCTCGTAGATCGACTTCGGGTCGACGGGGAACGACTCGATCGCGTGCGTGAGGTAGCCGGCGAGCGTGCGCATCAGGAGGAAGTTGCCGACGGTGGTGTCGTAATGGATGCGCGACATGACATCGGACCCGCCGAAGCGCTGCGGGTTCTCGAACGATGCATCGGCGATCAGCTCGCCGGTTTCGAGATTAATCAGCCGCAGGACGCACGTCGTCGTGCCCAGGTCCATGGCGATGCCGTGGATCGGACCGGTGGAACGGTCGATCTCGATGCCGTCCAGCAAAATGCGGTCGGCGCCGTCGCGCGTGACGCAGGGATCGAGCGGCATGGGCTTGCCGCTGGTGGGGAGGCCCAGCGCGTGGCGCTCGATGCGCATCTGCCCGCGTCGCATTGTGTGACATTTCACCTCGCCATCCGTCGCGGCGGCATCGACAAAGCACTGGCAGGACAGGCGGAATTTGTCCTTCAGGTGCGCTTCGTGCTGGGTCGGGGGGGAGAGCAGGTCCAGCCCTTCGGTCACCTCGACGATGCACTCCTTGCACTTGCCGTTCGTGCGGCACGACGTCGGCACGCGCACGCCAAGCTGCTCGGCGTGATCGAAGAGCGACAGACCGCGGGCGGCGTCGGTGCGGTTGCCGTTGATGGTCAGGGTGACGGACATCACTCCACTTCCGAAATAATCTGCTTTGGATCGCGAGGAACAAGCTGCTGACCCGTGCAATCGATGATCAGGTCGAGATCTTCCATCACAATGGCGCCGATCAGCGCCGATTCCCTGGCCGGCTCGATGATCGCGTTAAAGATGCTTTCGCGGCCGGCGTAAGCCAGGCGAATCCGCTGCGCGACCGGTCGATCCGCGGTTCGGCCGTCAGCGTAGCGAACCCTCGTGGTGCCGGTTCGTTCCAGGCCGAGTTGGTCCGCGACGGATTCGGGAATCACAAGCCGCGTCGCGCCGCTGTCTACCAGCCCCATGATGCGAACGCGTCGGACTTGGTCGGCGGAGATCAGGCCGGCGTTGAGGCGATAGAGATCTTCGTCGTTGGTAAGTTCCACGTTCACCGAGAACCGGCCCATTCGTGGTTCCTTTCTCACGTTGAGCATACCTCACCTTCGGGTTTGGTGTGCCACAGCCGGTCTAACAGGTCGCCGCCGCTTCGAGCTCCCGCTTGATCGCTTCGGCGACCTCTTTGGCCGATCCCGCGCGCTCCTGCTCGTCGCTCCACTTCCACTGCGCCATGTACGCGTCGCCGCTCTGGAAGCCACGCTGGGCGGCGACTTGGTCGATGTACTCGGCGAACTTCGGGGCCAGCTCCAGGCTCACCTCGTTGCCCGCGTCGTCCTCGGCCTTCACCTGCGAGGGGATTTCCTGCCAATAGAGGATCTTGTACGTGCTGGCCGTGCCCTGCCGGGCGTCGCCGTTGTCGCGGACGTTTTTCGCCGGCGCCGCGGCGGGCTTCGGCGCGGCTTCGCCGCGGGCGAGCGCCAGGAACAAATCAACCGCCGACGACGCGTTCTGCCCGTAACCGTCGGCGCCAATCTCGTCGGCGAACATCTGGCTGATCGGGGCGCCGCCCACGCACATCTTGATGTGCCCGCGCCCGGCGGCTTCGAATCCGTCGATCACGTTCTTCATGTACGTCATCGTCGTCGTCAGCAGCGCGCTCATCCCGATGATCGTCGGGTTCGTCTTGTCGGCAGCGGCCATGAACTTCTCGACCGACTGATCGACCCCGATGTCATGCACCTCAAACCCCGCGCCCTCGGCCATCATGCAGACCAGGTTCTTTCCGATGTCGTGCAGATCCCCGCGGACGGTGCCCATGACCAAGGTGCCGATGGGTTCCGAGCCGCTGTCTTTCGCGCTCATCAACGGCTTGAGCACGCCCATCCCCGCCTTCATCGCCCGGGCGGCGATGAGCACTTCGGGGACGTACAGGATGTTGTGCTTGAAATCCTCACCGACGACGCTCATCCCGGCGATGAGCCCTTCGGTAAGCACCTCCGAAAAGTGACGCCCCTCGGCCAGGGCGTCCTTGGTCATCTGCTCGACTTCCTTGGCTTTCCCCTCGTAGAGGCACTGGTTCATCAGGGCGTAATCGGGCATAAGAATCCTCAGTAGGCAGTAGGCAGTAGGCAGCGGGC
>JBBSLV010000412.1:0-3930 GCA_038233535.1 Tepidisphaerales bacterium
CGCAAAGCGACGAGATCGACCCCGGGGGCGTAGATGTCGTGCCCGCCGATCGTCAGTTCGCCCGTTACCCGGCAGCCGGGGATGAGGTCATTGAGCCGGTTGATCGAGCGGAGAAACGTGCTCTTGCCGCAGCCGCTGGGACCGATCATCGCAACGACGCGATTGCGGGGCATCGTCAGCGAGACCTTCTTGATGGCCTCCTGGGATCCGTAAAAGACGCTGACGTCGCGGGCCGCGATCAGCACGTCGGGCGCGCCAATGGAAGGCACCGGGACCGACGCCTGCTGGGGCGCCGTCACGCTGGACGTCGGGCGGGTTAGGATTGAAGCCTGGGTCATGCGGGTACAGTGCCTCCGTCGCGCCGCGCGGGATTCTAAAGCCCCGGGACGCCTTCAGGCGACACATTAAGAAATATTAACAATTGAAGGTTCGCTTTTTTAGCGCTGCTTCTTCGTTTAGCCCCGCCGCTTGCGGCGCGGTTTTTTTCAGACGCATTTTGTTCATACTCGAGGAAGAGAATTCGACGAAGAAAACCCGCCGCAAGCGGCGGGGCTAAACGAGGAAGAAGGCGCCTCACTCCCTCTGTGCGCAACAAAAAAGCCGCCCGAAGGCGGCTCTTGTGTCGACTTACATGTCGAATCTTCCTTCTGTGTGCGACGCGTATGGGGGCGTTATCGCAACCCCATCGCCCCGAACACCAGTGCCGCACCGGCGGCGGCGAATACGCTGATCTCCGCGATGACCGAACCAATCAAAACGATCCACGTCTGCATGTACAACCTCCGGCGTGTTTCGACCCGCGCTCCCGTAAAAAGAGCGATGCGAGTTTTCTCGCGTGCGTGACCCGTCGCTCCGCGTCGGTCAGCCCTTCATGTCCGTGGGCCGGTCACCCTGCATTAATCGACCCGGTTTCCGCCCGTGCTTCGATGAATGTCCAAATGAAATGCGGCCAAGGCAAACGCGTCCCGGATTTGGCAGGGAAATCCCCTTTCTGTGGTCCAACCCCCTGAACCACGCGACGTTATCGGACGCGATTGAATCTGCCGGAACAATTATGGGACGTAGCGAAAATCTACCACCAGAAGATGGCGACGAGGTCGATGACGAACAGCAGGACGATCGCCGCCTCAAGGATCAGCATCCAGCGGGTATTCTGGTCGGCGCGGAGCATCTGGTAGAGGTCGTCGAGGGTCTTGAGCTTCTCGTCGATCGAGCGGTGCCAGTCGTTGAGGTGGAAGCGGTCGCTCAGCCCCTTGTAGATGCGGGCGAGGTGCCAGTCGCCGAAGAACTTCGTGATGTTCGAGAGCTCGTCCGACAGCCGCGACAGGTCGACGCGGATCTCGCGCAGCTCGCGCTGCACCCCCGCCGAACCCCACGAGCGCACGCGCCGCGCCGACAGGTCGCGGTAGCTGCGCTCGACGGCGTCGTCCAAAATTCGATCGTACGCCTCCAGCTCCGCCAGTTGCAGATTGGCCAGCTCCATAATGTAGATGATCTCGTCGATGTACCGCGGCTCGTCGACGACCAAAGCCGCGTCCCAGTCGATGACGACCACGTCCTTGTCGTAATAGCTGAAGTGCTTCCCCGTCGACTCGTCCGCTTCCTGCTGCGAGAGGTGGCCGGGATCGGGCTCTTCGGTAAGCAGCGACGCGATCTCGCGCCGACTGGTATGCATCCACGATTCAGTGCTCACCGTCGATCCGTCCGGCGAGACGAGCGGGGCATGGATACAGAAGACGGTGTACGCCTCCTCGTCGCCGAGCTGCTTCACCGGGCGGACCGCGTGCGGCGCCAGCTCGCGCCGGGCGTCCTCGGCCAGTTGCCGCACCTCGTCGTAGAGATACGTGCCGTCCGTGAACCGCAAATCGTGATACGCGACGAGATCCTCGACGCGCCCGACCTGGAACGGCACGCGCACGGTGATGCTGATCGCGCCGACGGAGAGAAACTTCACCGTCCGCTCGATCCACACGTGCCCGCCGGGGCCCAGCCGCTCGAGCGGGGGGAGGCGGATCATCTCCGGACGATAGAACGACATCTGCCGAGGGGCGCGCTTGGAGGTGTCGACGACGAACTGCCCGACGGGCTGGCCGAGCAGCTCGCGCACGGGCAGGCGCGCCAGCTCGTAGGCGATGTCGAAAGCGTAGAGGTACACGACCTCGCCCGACAAGCGGTTCACACGCGCCGTCGCGGGAGAACGCTGCGGGATGGATTCGGGATGGTTCAGCGAGCGCGTCATGGCCACCTCCATTCTAATCTAAATAACGGTGCAAGATTCCGCGTCATCCTTCTGAATTATTAGCCGCCCCGCTTGCGGGGCGCGTCTTTTCCCTGGCGCATGATCGCGCACACTGATTTAGCACCGGCGAGCTTGTGAAAGGCCGGTGCATCGCGAACAATCTCCGTTCATGAACCCGCAGGCTCTTCGGATCGGCGTCGTCGCCGCTGCGCTCAGCGCCGATGCGCGGGTGGCGCCGCGGCTCGCCCGCGCGCTCGGTTGTGACGGGCTGCTGTTCGACGCGTACGGTCCGGCGCTGAGCCTCCCCGACCTCTCGCAGTCCGGCCGGCGCGAGTTCCGGCAGGTGCTGTCGGCCGAGAACCGTCAACTGGTTGGCCTCCGCGCCGACCTGGGGCCGAAAGGACTTACGCCCGGCGTCGATGTTGACCGCATCCTCTCTCTTCTCACCAAGGCGATGGAAGCCGCCGTCGGGTTGCAGGCCGCGCTGCTGTGCACGGACCTGGGCCCCCTGCCGGCGCCGCCGGTGGAGCCCAAGCCGGTCAAAAAGGTCACGCAGGACATGGCCGGTCTGATCTTGTTGCCCAACAGCGTGGAGGAAGCCCCGGCGCCGGCCGGCGCCGCGACGATGTCGCCCGCCGACTTGGCGCTGGGGGCGCAGGTGGATGCAGTGCTGCTCGAGCTGGGCGCTCGCGCCGATCGGTTTGGGGTGACCGTCGCGCTGCGCAGCGACCTCTCCCCGCTGGCAGCGCTCGAGCGGGCGCTGAAGCGCGCCGGTTGCCCGTGGTTCGGCGTGGACCTCGACCCCGTCGCGCTCCTGCGCGACGAGTGGCCGATCGACGAAGTCTTCTCCCGGCTGGGCCCGCACGTCCGCCACGTCCGCGCCCGCGACGCGACGCGCGGCGCGGGCGGGCGCACGTCGCCTGCGGTGATCGGCGCGGGCTCGACGAACTGGCCGGAGCTTCTCTCCGATCTCGACGCCGGCGGCTACCACGGGTGGATCACGATCGATCCCATGGAGCTCCCCGACCGTCCCGCCGCCGCGACGGCGGGTGTGAATATCCTGCGCGGGACGACCAAATAGCAATCACAAGCGCGCTTGGCGAGGCCGCTTCAGCGGCTGGGTTCGGGGCACGCACGCACCCCAGCGCGATCACAGGCACCCGCTGCGGAATGGATACGTCTCCGGATCCTCGGCGTTGTAGACGTAGCCCACGCCGATGAAGTCGGTGGGGGACATCACGCGCAACCGGTCGTGCTCCATGTCGCGGATGACGCGCTTCAGCGCGTCGGCGAAGTGCGGGAGCGGGACGGGTTGCGGGGGGCTTTGCTCGTGCAAGCGTTCGAGCACGCGCCGGCCGAACGTCAGCAGCGGCACGGGGCCGCGGGATTCGGCGACGATGCCCAAGCCGATCTCGGATAACAGTTCCAACACCTGGCGGTGCTGCTCGGGCGTGAGGCGCCACGGGGTTGGCTGCGGCGGCTTGGCGGGGCGAAACAACTGGATGATGCGGCGCATGTGAACGACGTCCTGCTCGATCCCAAAGCTCGCGATTTGACCGACCGGAGATAATAGCCCCGAAATACCAGGCCCGGAATAGTAGGCAAGATCCCGGGGGGTGCGTGACCGTTTCGGCGGGTGATTGGTGAAAGAGGATGCCCACGAATCTCACGAATCCACACGAATGAGAACC
>JBBSLV010000413.1:0-3920 GCA_038233535.1 Tepidisphaerales bacterium
CGCGGCTAGAACCTGCCGGACCACCGAAGGCCCGTCCGTCGTGCGCCAGCTTCCAGCCGCGGGCGGCAGCCCGCGGGGGGCGGGGCGCGCGGAGCGCGTTTCCTCACAAAGTCATCGCGCCAGCCGCTCGTTCACGATCGCCCACGCCGGCGGGTCGTGGCTCGCGTGGGCGGGAATGTAGATCGTCGTGTGGTCGCCGTGGACGAGGACGTGATCGTCGACGCCGTCGAGCTTCGTGCTCCTGACGGTGACCGGGCCGTCGCTACGCGCTGCGGATTCGCGGAGATCTTCCCCGGCCTCGCGCAGCCCGCGGTAGGCATGGCCGAAGCCCCATAGACGGCGGGCGTTTTTCGGGATGATGCCGGCGGCGCCCGACACGACGTTCCCCGCCAGCCGCGCCCCGGGGTGCTGGTTGCCGGCGATGATCGTGTAGCGCACTTCCGCGCGCCGCGGGCGATCGTTCAACCGTTGTAGAAATACCGATCTCGCCTTCAGATCGCGCCCTGCTTCACCGAGGCCGTCGGTGATGGCCCACGTGGGGCGCCAGTCGGGGTTGTCGCGCCAGAGGTGGTAGTGCTCCTCCAGCTCCAACCCCAACCGCGCGGCCGCCCACTTCGAGCCGTGATTCGGCGGGGCGATCATGATCAGCCGCTCGACGCCCCCCGCGTAGCCGTCACCCTCGATGAATTCGCGCGCCACGAGCGCGCCCATGCTGTGCGTCAGCACGTTGATCCGCAGGTTCGGGTACAACTCGCGCAGCCCGGCGATCTCTTCGGCGAGGAGGGCGGCGCTGTCGACGAGCGGCTGATCGCTGGGGTACGTGAAGTACGCGACCGGGTGGTCGCGCCCCTCCAGATAGTCGGCCATCGGGCGCCAGTTGCCGCGGTGGCAGTCCAGACCATGCACGAGGATCGTCATCGCGCGCGATTGATCGACCACGTGGGGCAGCAGCAGCCCGAACGTGTCGCGCTGGTTCGCCGTCGCGTCGGGGGCCGCGACTTCCGTGAACACGCGGGCGGCGAGCTTGGCTTCATCGACGTCGCCGGGAAGTGCTTCCGTGTCAATGTGGACGACGAGCGCATCGTCCTCAACCGAGACGCGGCAGCCCTCGCCCAGCGCCGCGTTCCACGCCTGCATGAGCAGCGCGCCGCGCAGTCCGGTGAGATCAACCTCGATCGCCGGCAGGTCGGCGCGGAGCCGGAGCATCTCCAGCAGGCCGCCCGACAGGTCGCTCGCATGCAGCCGGCCTTCGCGAAGCGGGACCGTGACCGTGGTGGAAACCGCCGCCGCCGGAGCGGCCAGGGCGAGAAGACACGCAAGGGTACATAATGGCTTAAACATTCTCGATCCTCCTGACATCCGTGTCGATCATGAAAGTTAGATAATGCTAACGTGACCTTGAGAGGAGGCAACCGGAAATTCCGGGGAGTTCAGGTCCACCGCTTAATCCCCTTTCTATCCGTTTCAGGAGATTTCGGAATAGAATTCATTTCGTGAAACGAGGTGCGTCCGCGTGAATGTGAACCTTCAGACAATGTTGGAATGGGTGATCCCCGACCCCGAGGAATGCCGCCGGCTTGCGGCGGAAGCGCGGATGGAGGATCCGGACGCGACGGCTGCCCAGACGGCGCGGGCGGTGGTGAAGTCGGCTCGCAAATGGGGCGCGGCGGCGGGGGCGACGACGGGATTGGCCGCGTCGCCGCTCACCATGCTGCCTGCCGCCGTCGCGGACATGGCGGCGATGATGCGCATCGAAGGCCGGCTGGCGGGGACGGTCGCGGCGCTGCTTGATGCGGACTCGCTGAACGACCCGGCCGTGTTTCGGCGCGACATCATCCGCGTGATCTTCCCCGGCGCCGTCAGCCAGGCGCTGCGCAAGATCGGCGTCCGCGCCGGCGAGCACGCGACGAAGTCGCTGATCGCATCGTACGCCTCCCGCGCGTTGATGAAGGAAATAGGCGAGCAGGCGACCAAGCGGCTGGGCGTGCGACTCACGCAGAAGGCGATCGCCACCAAGGCCATCCCACTCGTCGGCGCCGGCATCGGTGGAGCGTGGAACTGGCTGGAGATCCAGGCCATCGGCAACCGCGCCGTCGAGTACCACAGCGGAGAAACGGCGGCGGAACCGCTGCGAAAAAAGGTCAGCTCGTGGGTGAAGAAAAAGCGGGCGGCGCTGACGGACGGGTCGAAGGAGAAGTAGCGCGACTTCGGAACGACGGAATCCCCCGGACTCCGCTCCGGTCGCAAACCTTCCTGCGCTACCCCCCCGGGGCGTAGCGCACCATGCTTCCGCGTGCGCAGTGAAGTCTCGGGGATTCTTCTCCTCCATCAGGGGCTCGTTGGCGTGCTTTTCGGGAACCGCCCCTCCGGCCAGGCCACGACCTCGGCGATGAAGGGGGCGTTGGGGGTCGCTTCCTTGATCACGATCGCCCAGCGATAACCCGAATGCGTCGGGGCGGCGTCGTAGATCACGGCCCGCTGCGCGACGTTGGCGCCGATGATGCCGGCGGGGTTGTAGACGTACGGCTGCTTCGAGGTCGCGCAGACGAATTCGCCGATGGATTGCGAACCGGGCAGTTGCCGAAGCTCATCGAGGTGGTCGGGCAGCCGGTAATTCGTGGTGAGGTAGATCAGCAGGGGGCCGCAGATATCGTGCAGGCGCGTGGGGCAGGGGTCGCTGAGAGTCAGCCGCGCGGGCGGCGCGCCGGCGAGCGGCTGCGTCGTTGATATTGAGGTTGTCGCGCGACCCGCGCCCGCCGGTTGCTGAGACGGCGCGGCGCAGCCCGCGATCGCTAAGCCGCAAGCGGCGAACATCACGAACGACCAGCGAACCATCGTTACTCCTGCGCCTGTGGTCTGATGATGATCCCTTCGGTGGATGGTTCCGTCGTCGGCCGGGTGGAGGCGCCGCGCTGCATGCCGCGCATGTGCTCCTGGAACGCCCCGGGGTAGACGCTGGTCGGCACGAGGCGCGTGCCGTCGAGTTCATCCTCGCCCATCGCCTTCAGATGCTCCGGCCGGGCCGCGACGTGCGGGGTGAGGAAGATGAGCAGCTCGGTTTTCGTCTTCGTCGCCCGCGTTCGCTTAAAGGCGTTGCCGATGATGGGAATGTCGCCGAGGAAGGGGATTTTGTCGACCGTCTGCGTCTTGCGGTCCTCCATCAATCCCCCGATCACGATCGTCTGCCCGTCCTGCACGCCCACGCGCGACTGGGCGCTGCGCTTGGCGAAGATGGGCGAGCTGACGGTTTCGGAGATCGGCACCGAACCTCCCGTCAGCGCGGAAATCTCGGGCGCCACGTCGAGGATGACCAGCCCATCGGGGTTGATGTGCGGGATCACGTCCAGCAGGATGCCGATGTCGTCGTACTCGATCGTGTTGATCGTCTGCCCGGTGTCGGTCAACTGCGACCGCGTGATGAACGGGACTTCCTGGCCTACCGTGATCGTGGCGAGCTGGTTGTCGGAGGCGAGGATGTACGGGCGGGAGAGAACGTCGAGTTTGCCGTCGGTCTCCAGCGCGCGGAGGGTGACGGCGATGTCCTCTTCGAGCAGGGAGACGGTCAGCCCCCCCGCGTTGGTCGGGGAGTTGAAGTCGGAGCCGACGGCGGGACCGCGCCCGCTGGGGCGTAGGTTGAGCACGGAGAACTCCGTGCCGAAGTCGGTGTTCTTGTCGTGCGTGACCTCGGCGATGAGCACCTTGATCAGCACCTGCGGGACGGGGCGGTCAAGCTCATCGAGGATGGACTTGACCTGCTCGTAGTTCTTCGGGTTGGTGCGGACGAGCAGGGAATTAGTGTCGGGGTCGGCGATGACGGAGACCTGTTCTCCGATGGCCAGCGCCGACGACTGGGCGGCCTGCGAGAGCGCGCCGAAAGATCCGCCGCCCCCAAACCCGCCGCCCCCAAACCCCCCGCCCCC
>JBBSLV010000414.1:0-3910 GCA_038233535.1 Tepidisphaerales bacterium
AAGCAGCAGTCGCACTGGCCGATCTGGGTGGGCGTGGGCGGGAGCGCGGTGATCTCGATTTCGCTGCTGGTGGCGATGATCGGGGAGTCGCATCACGCCGAGCACGCCGACGCGACGGAGCCCGCTGTAACGGACGCCGCCGCGGTGGCCGGCGTGGCGGTGCGCGACTCCGCCCAGTTGAACCTCTCGGCCGTCAAAAACTACTTCTCCTGGATCAGCATCGGGGACTTCCACGTCAACTGGGGCTACTTCTTCGACCCGCTGACGGCCGTCATGCTCTGCGTCGTCTGCGGCATCGGGTTCTTCATCACCGTCTTCGCCGCCGGCTACATGAAGGGGGAGCTGGGGTACTTCCGGTTCTTCGCGTACCTCGGGCTGTTCATCTTCATGATGACCAACCTGGTGATGGGCGAGAACCTGATCATGCTGTACCTCGGGTGGGAAGGCGTGGGCCTCTGCTCGTATCTGCTGATCGGGCACTACTACGACAAGCCGGCGGCGCGCGAGGCGGCGAAGAAGGCGTTTCTCGTCAACCGCGTGGGCGATTTCGGGTTCGGCGTGGGCATCATGCTCTGCTACCTCGCCTACGGCACAGTCAGCTACTTCGGGGACGGGGTGGGCACGAACACCGGGCTGCTCGAAATGGCGTTGAGCACCGGCCACCCCGGCGCCTGGGCGCTCGATTACATCCCCTTCCTGCTGATGATCGGCGCGTTCGGCAAGAGCGCGCAATTCCCGCTGTACGTCTGGCTCCCCGACGCGATGGAAGGCCCGACCCCCGTCAGCGCGCTGATCCACGCCGCGACGATGGTGACGGCCGGCGTGTACATGATCGCGCGCTGCTCGACGCTGTTTTTCGGCAACGACGCGGCGCTGTGGACGATCACGATCGTCGGCGCGTTCACCGCGGTCTTCGCCGGCACGATCGCGATGCGGCAGTTCGACCTGAAGAAGGTCTTCGCCTACTCGACCATCAGCCAGTTGGGGTTCATGTTCGTCGGCGTGGGCGTGCTGGCGCCGGTGGCGGGGGTGTTCCACCTGATCACCCACGCGTTCTTCAAGGCGCTGCTGTTCCTTGGATCGGGCGTGGTCATGCACGCGATGATGGGCGAACTGGACATGCGCAAAATGTCCGGGCTCAAACGTCAGCTCCCGATGACGCGATTGCTGATGCTGATCGGGTGTCTTGCGCTGGCGGGGTTCCCGCTGATGAGCGGGTACTTCTCCAAGGACGAGATCATCCACTACGCGCACGAGCGCAGCCTGCTGATCTACGCGATTCTGTCGGTGACGGCGTTCCTCACGGCGTATTACACGTTCCGCGTGTATTTCCGCGTATTCGAAGGGTCGGAAGTCATCCCGATGGCGCCCGCGGGCGCGCATGGGCACGACGTGCATGACCTTGCCGATGCGCACGCAATCGCGAGCAGCTCCGCGGTGCACGCGGGCGACGTACGCGAGTCGGGCATCGATGAACATCTGGCGACGCACAAGCACCGGGAGGCGGTCGCGCAGGATCACGGTCACGCCGACCACGGGCATCACAACCACGAGCCGATGATCATGATCCTGCCGCTGGTCGTGCTGGCGATCGGCGCGTTGTTCGCCGGGCTGCTGAACCTCCCGACCTCATCGGACAACTTCGGACATAAGCTCGGCCACTTCCTCGGCCAAAGCCCGTCGTTCTCTCTCGGATATGCCCAGGCGAAGCTGAGCACCGACGCGTATGTGGACCCCATCCCGTTCGGCCAACCTCGGACGGCGGATGATCCGTACGAGTTCCACGTGCTGCCGCTGATCATCGGGGGCGCCATCGCGATCGCGGGGATTCTCGTCGCGTACCTGCTGCATCTGAAGGACCGGTCCCGCGCCGAGCGGCTCGCCGCCGGGATGCCGACCGTCACGCGGACGCTGGAAGCGAAATACTGGGTCGACGAGATCTACCAGGCCGGCATTGTCGAGCCGCTGCGGTCGCTGGGCCGGGCGCTGTTCATCATCGACCGGTTCGTCGTCGACGGGCTGGTCTGGGCCGTCAGCTTCGTGCCGATGCTCTCGGGCTTCGCTTTGAAGCTTTCGACGCAGCGCGGGTATTTGCAGGGTTACGCGGTGGTGATGCTGCTGGGGATCGCGGTGATTTTGATGGTGATTTTTTTGTAACAGCAGTTGCTAGTTGCTGGCTGCTGGTTGCTGGTGAAGAGCAAGCAGCCCGCAGTTTACTAGCAACTAGCAACTAGCAACCGGCAACTGTTCAGATGAACGAGAACTTTTTCCTGCCCCTGCTCCTGATCGTCCCCGCCGTCGGGGCGGTCGCCTGCGCGCTGTTGCCGGATGCGAAAATCGCGCGGATGTGGGCGCTGACCGTCAGCATCGCGACGGCCGGCGTGGCGGGGGTTCTTGCGTTCCAGTTCGATTGGGCGGGAAGCGAAGCGGGCGGCAACGGGCGGATCGTCTATGGCGGGGGGATCGACGCGCTGCTCCAGGTCGGGACGCTCAACTTCGGCTTCAAGCTCGCCGCCGACGCCGTCAGCCTGTGGCTCGTCCTGCTGACCGTTTTGCTCACGCCCCTGGCGGTGGCGGCGAGCTTCGACTCGATCAAGGAGCGTCAAAAGGAATATTACGGTTGGATACTCGCTTTGCTGACGGCGATGCTCGGCGTGTTCGTCGCGCGCGACCTGCTCCTGTTTTACATCTTCTTCGAACTCACCCTCATCCCGATGTTCTTCATCATCGGCATCTGGGGGGGGTCACAGCGCCGCGAGGCCGCGGGCAAGTTCTTCCTCTTCACCTTCGCCGGTTCCGTTTTCACCCTGGTGGGCGTCATCTACATCGGGCTGAAGTGCGACACGTTCGACCTCGACCAGATCATGCGCTTCGTCCGCCAGGGGGGCTTCGACGACTCCGAGCGATTCTGGCTGTTTCTCGCGTTCCTCGCCGGTTTTGCGGTGAAGGTTCCGCTGTTCCCCGTGCATACGTGGCTCCCGCTGGCGCACACCGAAGCGCCCACGGCCGGCTCGGTCATCCTCGCCGGCGTGCTGCTGAAGCTCGGGACGTACGGCATCTACAAGCTTGCCATCCCCATCGGCCTGCTCGCGCCCGGGACGAACGTGCCGGCGTTCCCGACGCTCGTGCACGTGCTCGGCGTGTTGTGCCTGATCGGCATCATCTACGGCGCGCTCGTCGCATGGGTGCAGCAGGACATCAAGAAACTCGTTGCATACTCCTCGGTCTCGCACCTGGGGTTCTGCGTGCTGGGCCTCCTCGCGCTGAACGACGTCGGGGTCGGCGGGTCGGTGCTGTACATGATCAACCACGGGCTGAGCACGGGGGCGCTGTTCCTCGTGATCGGCATGATCTACGACCGCTACCACACGCGCGACATCGACCAGCTCTCGGGGCTGGCCAAACGGATGCCGGTGATGGGTTTCTTCTTCATCCTGTTCATGCTGAGCAGCATCGGGCTGCCGGGGCTGAACGGGTTCGTCAGCGAATTTCTCACGATCCTGGGCGCGTTCGTCTCCCCGCACCTGGGCATTGGTTTTGGTGTGATCGCGGCCACGGGCATCGTGCTGGGCGCGATCTACATGCTGCACATGAGCGCCCGCGTGATCTGGGGCCCGCTGAAGACACCGGCGCACGATGATGCACACGCGCACGAATCACACGCTTTACATGGAAGCCAGGCCGACGCCGGGCAGGGCACGTCGCCTCATCACACGCCCGGCGATTTGAACGGCCGTGAAATCGCGATCCTCATGCCGCTGGCGATCCTCGTGGTCGTGCTGGGGCTGTTCCCGAATCTGGTCCTGACAACGATCGAGCCGGCGATTCAGCAGCAGATCACGAAAGCGGATCAGATTCCGCAACGCGCGAACGTGGCTCTTGCCCCCTCTCCCGGTACTCCGGGAGAGGG
>JBBSLV010000415.1:0-3906 GCA_038233535.1 Tepidisphaerales bacterium
AACACGTACGGTCGGGGGCCTTGACGCCCGATGACGATGGCGAGCGCTTCAAGCGCAACCTCGTTGAGACTACGACCTTGCTCTTTCGCCTTCTTGCGAAGCGCGTGGTCGACCTTTTCCGGGATATTTCGAAGCGTGTATTGCATGCCTGCATGGTATGCATCGGGTGCAGGCACGGCAAGCTTGAGAAGGCATGTCAGAATGGGTAATTCCCCTCAATCCGACCCCGCCGCGCGGTTCTCGGAGACCGGTTGCATCGCCATCTCCAGCTTCACCCGGTTCACCTTCTGCGGCTCGGCATCGAGGATCGTGTACTTCACCGTCTCGTGCTCGAACGTCGTGCCGGCTTCGGGGATGCGGCCCAGCGTATTGGAGACGAACCCGCCCAAGGTGTCGTAGCCGGCGTCGGTGGGGAGGGACAGGTCAAGCTGGTCGTTCAGCTCGTCAATGTAGATCCGCGCGTCGGCCTCGGCGGTTTGATCGTCGAGGCGCACCAGCATGTCAGGTTCAACCGGCTCGTGCTCGTCGCTGATGTCGCCGACCAGCTCCTCGAAAATGTCCTCGATCGTCACCAAACCCGCGGTCCCCCCGTATTCATCGGAGACGATGGCGATGTGGACCTTGTTGCGGCGGAAGTCCTTCAGCAGGTCGACGAGCGGCTTGGTCTCCGGCACATAGAACGGGGAGCGCATCATCGCGCGGAGGTTGAACGTCTCCGACGGCTGACCCAGATGGCGGATCAGATCGCGGGCGTAAAGAATGCCCGCGATGTGGTCGAGGCTGCCCTCGAAGACGGGGATGCGCGAGTGCCCGGACTCGGCGATCCTGGACTTCACACCTTCCAGCGTGCTCTTCACGTCCAGCGCGAAGATCTCCGGGCGGGCGGTCATGATCTGCCCGACCTGCGTGTTGTGGAACGCGATGACCGACTCGATCATCTGCCGCTCGTCCTCGTCGACGAACCCTTCCTTGGCGCCTTCCTCGACGGCGGCGATGATCTCCTGCTCGATTTCCTCCTCGAGCTTATCCGACTCGGCGCTGCCCCCGCCCCCGCGCGAGGCGGCCTTTTCCACCATCGCGTCGGTCACGTGCATCAGTTTCGTGACGGGCATCAGGAGCGCGCGCAGCCCGTGCAGCAACGCGATGAAACTCCCGATGAACTGCTCGGCGGCGTGGCGCGAGACGGCGTGGGGGATGATCACCGAGCAGATGAGCGTGATGATCCCCGTGACGACGACGGCGAAGAAATACTGCCACCCCACGCCGTAATATGCGCGCTCCTGAAACAGCCGAAGCACCCCGATGAGCACGAGGATGTTCGAGAACAGCCGGAACACGGCCGTGACGAAAATCAGGTCGCTCGAGTGCTCCAGCGTCGGGCCGACGTAATGTACCTTGCCCCGGCGGGTGAGGATGTCGGTCAGCCGGGTGCGGGAAAAGTCGCGCAGCGAATAAGTGAGCGTCGAGAAGACCAGCGAGCTCAGCGCGGCGACAAAAATGCCCAGGATGGTCAGGGAGAGGCTCATCGTCGGGCTATCGCCGCGCTCCAATCCGGCGCTTCGAAGACCGACGCGCCCGAGCCGGTGCGGGCGAAGCAGCGAACACCGGGCCGAAGCCGAGTGCGGTCAGGATGTCATCCTCGCGGCGGTGCATGGTGCGGAAACCGCGGTCGGTTCTATCGTCAAACCCGCACAGGTGCAACATGCCGTGCAGCGCGTAAAGAAGCAGCTCCATCCGCAACGCGATGCCCCGCTCCTTCGCCTGCCGCCGGGCCTCGGGGACGCAGACGATCACCTCCCCGCCCGTGACGCGCCCGCGCAGGTCCTGATCGAGCTCGAACGTAAGCACGTCGGTCGGGCCGGGGAGGTTCATGAAGCGCTCGTGCAGCTCCGACATCCGCGCGTCGGTCACGAGCGCGACAGAAAGCTGGTTCAGCGCCGGCGACAAAATCGCGTGCGCCCGGCGGAGATGCATGCGCAGAAACGGGACTTGGGCGCGCCCAAGTTGGGCGGGGAGGGTGAAATCCAACTCCCTCTTTCCGGTATTCCGGGAAGAGGGGGGAAGGTTCTCGTCGCTCGTCGTTGGTCTCGTATTCACGCGGTCTTGATGCCCGTCCTCAAGCGTGAGTCATTTCCCCTTTTCCGCCTCGCCAGCCGATCCCAGCCGGAAGAAAAAGGGTTGAGACAGAGCCAGATCCGTCTCGCTTTCCGCCCCAGTCATCTCCCTGCATCATCTCGGGCCGGAACGATCACGAGAATCAACTCGCCGGCGCCAATATGAACCAATCCTGCGATACCTAGCGCGATCCCAATTACGACGGGAAACCCGCTTTTGAAGGTCACAAATAGATAGACAACTCCGAGCACCAAACACGCCGCCCCCGGCGTCCTCAAGAACAGGTCCACTTTTCGACGCATCCGGGACGCGCTCATGGTACTCCCTTGGTTCTGAGGATATTAAAGTCGGCTATAGAAAATGAAGCGGGGATGCCTCAAAAGAGCGGGTAAAGGTCTGGCTTGGAAGCCGGACGAACCCCGTGCAGGAGGTCATCCCCGTGAAGCACAGAACACCGTATTCGCTGATCGATGTCAATGACGTTTCAATTCTCACCCCGTCCTTGCATTCATCCCGTCACATGCTACCTTGCCCGCGCCTACGGGCGGCTGCAAAGCCTGTCGAATGGTTCCGTTGTGAACCAGCCGACATTGGGAAGGCGGTTAAAATCCGCCGCGGACGCGCCGCTGTGATGGACGTTTGTGCTCACGGATCGTGAAGCCACTGCCCCGATATTCGAAGGGGGTGGGAAGGTGATCCGGAGAGTCGTCCTAAGCCAGAAGACCGGCCTGTGGGCTCGAGTGCCTCGCGCATGTGCGCGGGGCCGAACGGTTTGCGTCCTCGCGCATGGGACGGCCGGGTCGAGCTCCTTGCTGGTGAAGCGCGCTCAGTCGCATCGACCTTTTCGGTCGATGTCAGTCGCTCAGCGATCTCCCGGGTTTGATGCTCACACCCGCCTCTCCCGATCCGATCCGGATCCGCGCGGACGTTGTCGGCGTTCGTGCCGCGCGATCGGCACGGGGAGCGTTGTCATGCGTAAGGTCTTTTTGTTTGGAATCGGACTGGCGGCAAGCGGCGCCATGGCGCCCGACGTGTTCGGAGCCGTTTCAGCCAGTGCCGTCGTCAATTATCAGCCGGGGTCGGCGCCGTCGAATTTTCAGAACAGCGGCGCCGCGCTGGGCGAGCCCGCCGGCGACACCGGTTTCGGCGCCCTCACGCCGTTCAACCCGCCGTTCCAAAGTTCCGACATCGTGATCATCGGCGCGGGCGGCAGCCTGACGCTCCAGCTGTCGGCTCCCGTCTTCGCCGGCAGCGGGCCGGAACTCGGCGTATTCGTCAACAACGGCATCATCGACGTCAGCGATACCGGCACCGGGATCGCGGGGAATCCTGCGGCGACGTTCTCCGCCTTCCCGCAGGCGAATGTGAGCGTCAGTTTTGACGGGCTGCTCTTTGTGCCCATCGGAACCGGACCGACGGTGTTCGACAAACCCACCAACGTTTACACCGATACCCAAATCTCCAATTACTTTGCGCCCCTCGGCACGATGAAAGCGGACGTCGCCAAGCCATTCCTCGGCGATCTTTCGGACTTTGACGGGCTGGATTACGCGCAGATGCTGACGCTGCTCGACGACTCGGCGGGCGGGACGTGGCTGGACGTATCGGCGACCGGCCTGCCAGTGGTGCGCTTCGTGCGTTTCGACGTGCCCGAAGGAGCGAGCTCTCGCATGGTCGTCGACGCGGTCACCGCCATTCCCGAGCCGGGGGCGCTGTCGGCGTTGCTGCTGGTTGTTGGAGCGACATGCCTCCGCCGTCGATGAAGGAGTGGAGCGTTCCGCGAGGATCCTG
>JBBSLV010000416.1:0-3902 GCA_038233535.1 Tepidisphaerales bacterium
ACCCTTCAAGAAAGAACGACGCGATTGCGGCGAAACCTCCGCGCCGGGGACCTGCGCCGTCGGCTGGCGGAATGTAAACATCGATCTGGACATGGCTGAACTCCTCAAAGAGAGAAATGGGCACGACACACGTCGTTTAAGCTCAATTACGGGCGCACCGCGCGATTGGATTTCACAAAATCCGATTGGCAATCCTGCACGGAGTGATGGGGAACGTCGTCATCGCCGACCGGTCGGTTGGAGCGAACGTGATATGTTGCAATTGGGCCTTCTCAACAGCAGCGGACTCTGGTTACATCCTGTCGTGGCGCAGGACATCGAACCATCCACCGCATCTTCCGCCGACGACTTCACCCTGCTCGACGCGATCGCCGCCGGCGACGCGGCGGCGATGGAAACGTTTTACAACCGCTACAGCGCGATCGTGTACGCGCTGTGTGCGCGGATCGTTGGCGACCGGATGGAAGCCGAAGACGTGCTGATCGACGTCTTCAGCCAAATCTGGACGCGCCGCGCGCAATTCGACGCCGCGCGCGGGGCGCCGCTCACGTACCTCCTGACGATCGCGCGCAGCCGGGCGCTGGATCATCGCCGCAGCAGCCGGCGAGGCCGGGCCGCGCTCGCGCCGCTCGACGACCCCGCCCGCGCCGTCGCGGCCGTGGCGACGGGCGCCGCATCGGACGCCCCCGACGGCAGGCTCCTCGCCGAGGAAGACGCGCACGGCGTGCGCGCGGCGCTGGCGCAGTTGGACGAGAGCCATCGTCGGGCGATTGAATTGTCCTTCTTCGATGGGTTAAGCCATTCACAGATCGCCGAGAAACTCCGGCAACCCCTGGGGACGATCAAGACGATGATCCGCCAGGGCCTCATCCAACTTCGCAAGCGGGTATGTACTCGCGAACAGGGAGGGCCCCCGCCGCCATGACCTGCGACCTGTGCCGCGAGCTTCTCCCCGGATACCTGTCGGGCGACCTGACGCCGGCGGAGCAGGCGGCGGTCCGCGCGCACCTCGCGACGGGCTGCCCGGGCTGCGCCGGCGCGCTGGCGGAAGAGCAGGCGACGCTGGCGATGATGGGGCTGTCGCTCCACCCGCTCGATCCGCCAAGCCGGGCAAAGGATCGGCTAATGGAACGCGTGCGCGGCAGTGGACGCACGACGTCGATCACACCGGCTGCGCCCGGCATGATCCCTACGGGCAGCAGCCGCTGGCTTCGTGCGCTCGCGGCGACGGCGGTGGTGGCGCTGGTCGTCGGCACGGGCTACCACATCCTTGAGCGAAGGCGAATCCAGCAGCGCCTCGCCGGGCTGCATCGCGTCGTCCAGGATCGCGACGCGCGGCTGGCGCAGCTTCAGGCGCTGGTTACCACAGATCAACTGAGCCTGATCTCGTTGGATGGGTCTGACCCGCAGCCCAAAGCGTCCGGGCGCGTCTTCTGGGACAAGCAAACCGGGCGCTGGCACGTGTTCGTCTTCGACATGAAGCCGCCTCCGCCCGGCAGGGAATACGAGCTGTGGTTCATCAAGCCCGACCAGACGAAGGTGCCGGCCGGCACGTTCGGCGTCGACGCCAGCGGGGACGCGGAGCTGGTCGTCAAGGTTCCGCCCGACATCGGCCCACTGGCGCTCGCCGCCGTCACCGATGAACCCTTGGGCGGATCCCCGCAACCGACCGGCGCGATTCAACTCGCTGGCGAAGTCAAAAATGAGCCCGGAACGAAACCAGAATGACGAAAGCGGAACGGGCGCGTCATCTTCATTCGGGCTTCGTCATTCGTCATTGATCCGTAATTCGGGTTTCCGGCGTCGGGTTTCAATCCAGCACGGGGATGCTCACGCCTCGTGGCGTCGGGGGGGCTGCCGGCATCGTGCTGATCGGAACATCCTGTAAAACCCGAACCATCGCGATCTCGTCGCAGCCGTCGCGCTTGGGGCAGCGCACGCAGTCGCTCCACACCTTCAGGGGCAGCGTTTCCTTCGCCACCACCTCAAAGCCGAGCTTCTCGAAGAACGTTTGCTCATACGTGAGGGACATGAGCCGGCGCATGTGAAGCCGCCGGGCTTCGTCGACCGTCCACTCGACGAGTTGCCGGCCGATGCCCCGCCCGCGCTGGTTCTCATCGACGGCGAGCGAGCGCACCTCGCACAAATCGGCCCAGATGAGCGACAGCGCGACCGTCCCGACGATCTGGCCGTCGGTTTCGTAGACGGCGAAGTCGCGCAAATCCTCGTAGAGCTGGGCGTAGCTCTTGAACAGCATCCGCCCCAGCTCCGCGTGGCTGTTGATGACTTGCGCGATGCGGTGAACGTCGTGAATGGTGGCGCTTCGGATCAACTCTGTGTCTGCTCCTGCGCAAATTATAACACATTACGTTTCGGGGGAGAGACAAGAGCAGGAGCAGGATGAAGATTAAGAGTAGGACTGGATTCTGGTCTTAATCCTACTCCTACTCACATTCCTCATCCTCATCTTCATCCAGCTCTTGTTCCTGCCGGCGCCGCAGGCTCTCTGGTGCAACGGTTCACCGACACTCGAAGATCACCTCCACCTCCACGCTCGCGTCACGGGGCAGCGTGTTCACCCCCACCGCTGCGCGGGCATGTTTTCCCGCGTCACCCAGTACTTCCATGAAGAATTCACTGGCGCCGTCGGCGATCTTCGGCTGGTCGGTGAACGTCGCGTCGCTGCTGACGAACACGCCCACGCGGGCGACGCCGATCACCTGATCCACCCCGCCGTCGAGCATCTGCACGGCCGATAGCGCGTTGATCGCACATTGCCGCGCCGCGGCGATCGCCTCGTCCACGCTCCGCCGCGACACCACCTGGCCGGTCGCCATCAGGGTTCCGTCCTTCATGGGCAACTGCCCGGCGACGTAAATCAGATTCCCGACGCGCCTGGCGGGGACGTACGCCCCGAACGGGCCGTTGACGGGTGGGAGGACGATGTTGGCGGCGCGGAGTTGGTCGGTGAGGGGCATGCGAGCAGTTTAACGAATGCCCGTATCGTTTCATGCCACCGTCATCGGGTCTGGGTTTGCACCTTTGGGGATTCCGCGGGAGCAATCGGGCCGCTCGACGAAACGCAAAGACCACAAAGATCGCCAACACCGCAAAGAAGAAGTAATTGATCGAATCCTCTTGGCGGTCTTTGCGCTCTTGGCGATCTTTGCGTTGAATCGATCGGCGCGAACTCCGGCCGACGCCCGACCGCGGAAAACGCAGCCCGACACCCTCCGAGGTCATGGGGCGGGCGTGAACATCTGAACGTTTGTGCTGCCGTCGAGCCGTCGCGACGTGATGCTCCGCGGCGGAATCTGCGTTCCCCCGTGATCGAACGGCTTCTCGCCGAAGTTCGCGATCATCTCGACGCGCTCGCCGAACATGGTTCGCTGCACCAGCCGATCCTCGCTCAGCCACGCGAAGTTCCGTCTTCCGGTTCTTCCTCGCTCGCCAGGTGCAGCGTCGCTCCCACGTACGTGCGGCGGTGCTCTTCCGGCGCGGATGTGATCTCCACGTCGTCATCCACCTCGGCCTGCTGCACAAGAATTTTCTTCTCGCGGATCAGTTCGAGCAGCGCGAGGAACACCCCGATCATCTCGCTGCGGCTCTTGCGCCCCACCACCAGCTCGCGCAGCGACAGCCTCCCCTCGCGACTTAGCCGGTCCTCGATGTCGGCGGCGTGCAGGTCGATCGGCGTGTCGTCGTACGTCACCTCGTGAAATCGCGGCTTGCGCGTCCCGACTTCCTGCATCAGCCGGTCGAACGCCTGGAGCAGATCCCACACCTGCACCTCGTCCAGATCCACCGGCGGCGGCTCGTCGGCGGCCTCGCCTTCCAGCTTCGCGGGGAAGCGCGGGAACCGATCGGCGTGCGTCTTCTGCTGGACCTCCAGCGCGGCGGCG
>JBBSLV010000417.1:0-3896 GCA_038233535.1 Tepidisphaerales bacterium
AACTCCAAACCGGAAGTCTTCGTTTCGTGCTTTCCACTTTCTTCATTCGAATTTGTTTCGAATTTCGTGCTTACCTCACTCATGCGCCGGCAGCTTCACGATCGTGAGCCAGAAGTCTTCAATCGACCGCACCACCTTGATGAACTGATCCAGATCGACCGGCTTGGAGATGTAGCAGTTCGCATTGCAGTTGTAGGCCTTGAGCACGTCCTCCTCCGCCTGCGAGGTCGTGAGGATCACGACGGGGATTCGGCGGAGGCTGGGGTCTTCCTTCACCTCGCACAGCACCTCGCGGCCGCTCTTGCGCGGGAGGTTCAGGTCGAGCAGGACCAGGTCCGGGCGGGTGACGTCGGCGTACTTGCCGCGCCGGTGGAGGTACTCCAGCGCCTGCTCGCCGTCGGTGACAATCGCGAGGTTGTTGCGGACCTTCGCGTCCTTCAGCGCCTCGATCGCCAGCCGGGCGTCGCCGGGGTTGTCCTCCACCAGCAGTATCTCGACCGGCCTGCCCGTTTCTTCGTCGTCGCCACGATCATTCATGTTTGCACCTCCGCCTTGTTCGTTGCCGCCTTCGTTGTCGGGTTCGTTGTCGTCGTCGTGTCCTCGTGCTTCTCGGGGAGCGTAAAGTGAAAGGCCGACCCTCCGCCTTCCCGCGACTCCACCCAGATTTTACCCTCATGCCGCTCCACGATCTTCCGGCAAACCGCCAGCCCGATCCCCGTGCCCTGGTAATGCTCTCGCGTGTGCAGCCGCTGGAAGATGACGAAGATCCGCTCGTGGTGCTCGGGATCGATGCCGATGCCGTTGTCCTTCACCGTAAAGCGCCACGCGGCCGATGATTCGTCGCGTGCCGCGTCGATCTCCACGCGTGGGGGCGCGTCCGGGCGGCGGAACTTGATCGCGTTGCCCACCAGGTTCTGCATGAGCTGCACGAGCTGCGTGCGGTCGCCATCGACCGTCGGCAACTCGCCATTCGTGACGATCTCGACCTTGCTCTCCTCGATCGCGACCTTGAGATTGGCGCGGGCGACGGCAATTACCGCATTAAGGTCGACGGGCTCGAACGCCTTTCCCCGCGTTCCCACGCGCGAGTAGGCGAGCAGGTCGTTGATCAGGATCTGCATCCGCTGCGCCCCGTCGACGGCGAAGTGAATGAACTCGTCGGCGTCGGTGCCGAGCTTGCCCTTGTACCGCTTCTGGAGGAGCTGCGTGTAGCTCGCGACCATCCGCAGCGGCTCCTGCAAATCGTGCGACGCGACGTAGGCGAACTGCTGAAGCTCGGCATTCGATCGCTCCAGCTCCTTGCGCTGCTCTTCGATCGCCACCGCCGCCTCGCGACGCGGGGTGATGTCGCTGAACACCACCACGGCGCCCATCAGCTTCTGCTCCTCGTGGATCGGGGCGGCGGTGAACTCGACGGGGAAGCTCGTCCCGTCCTTGCGCCAGAACACGTCCTCGTCGGAGTGATGCATTTTCCCGTCGCGCAGGGCGGCATAAATCGGGCACTGCTCGCGCGGGTACGGTGTGCCGTCGGGCTTCGTGTGGTGCACCAGCCCGTGCTGCGCCTTGCCCAGCGATTCCTCGATGGCGTACCCCGTCATCCGCGCCGCGGCGGGGTTGACGAACGTCGTGACCCCGTTCATGTCCAGCCCGTAAATGCCTTCCCCGGCGAAGTTGAGGATCAACTCATTGGCCCGGCTGAGCTGGCGGATCTTCTTTTCCGCGGCAAGCCGCTCGGAAATGTCGTGGATGAACGCGGCGAAGAACCGGTGGTTGCCCAGTCCCGCGGGCGAAACCGTCAGCTCGACGGGAATCTCCGTTCCATCCTTCCGGAGCCCCGCCAACTGGATGCGGCGGTTGAGCACCGGCCCCTCACCCGTCGCGAGATAGTGGGCGATGCCCTTCAGGTGCGTCTCACGGTAGCGCAGCGGGACGATCCGCTCGACCAGCGGCTTGCCCATCACCTCCGCCCGCGCCCATCCAAACATTCGCTCGGCCTGCGGGTTCCACTCGACAACCCTGTCTTCGAGATCAATGGCGATGAACGCGTCGTAGGCCGTGTCCAGGATGAGCCGGAACCGCTCGGCGGCGGTACGGATCGTCTCGTTCTGCGCGCGTTCGGTCTCGTAAGCGCGCTGCCGCGCCATGCCCGCGCTGCGCCGATACCGGTGGATCGATCCGGCGAGCATGCTGATGACCAGCCCGACGACGAGGAACACCGCCAGCCGCACCTGCTCGGCGACGTCTTCAACCCGGAAACTGTATTTCGGTTCGAGGAAGAAGAACGCGACGACCGCGCCGGCCAGGGCGGTCGCGAACACGCCGGGCCCCCCGCTCCCCACGTATGCGGCGACGACGACGGCGAGCGTGAGGATCTGAAGCGGCGTGGTATCGACCGCCGTCCACCGCGACACCGCCGCGACCAGCAAGGCCGCGATCAACGTGGCGGGGACCGCGATCCCGTACCGCTGCCAAGTCGGGATTTTGCCCGCCACGTTCGCGTCGCCTTTCCGGCCCCGGGCGCGCACCTGTGCGCGTGACGGGCTAATGCACAAGATGCGGCGGCGTGCCGGAAACTGTCAACGTGGAAAGCGGGTATGCCGGCCACGAAGAGGCAAGGATCGTTGAGGCGGGGATCGTTTTCTCTGCGTCCTGATGTGGTAAGGTTGCGCGTGATGCAGATTCGCCCGGGTGCCGCAAAGGATCTCGACCAGTTGCCGGACATCGACGGCACCGTCGAGTCCACGCGCTACCTGCACCTCGAGCAGGCGGGCGAGGGTCTGGCCGCAAGCTGGCGGCTTGAAGAGCGCCCGCTGCGGCAGAAGCTGATCGACCCGAACCGGCTGGACGACGAGACGACGTTCCTCCTGAAGCAGATTGTCATCGGGGCCGATGAAGGAATGGTGCTCGTCGCGGAGCACGAGGACGCGCCCGTGGCCATGCTCGTCGCCCATCTGCGCCCGGAGCGGCGGACGATGCACCTCGTCGACCTCCGCATCGACTACGAGCAGCGCCGCCAGGGCATCGCCACCGCCATGCTGTACCAGGTGATCGGCAGCGCGCGGGAGATGGGTTTGCGGGCCGTCAGCGCCCAAACGCGGACGAACAACGTCCCTGCCGGGCAACTGCTCGCCCGGTGCGGGTTCGATCTGTCGGGCGTCGACACGCGGCGCGATTCCAATCACGACGTGGTCAAGGAAGCTGCGACGCTGTTCTGGTACGCGACGCTGGATTAGCCTTTTTCCGTAGCACGGTTTTTCAACCCGTGCCTTCCTGAAGCAAAACAACTGCACGGGTTGCAAACCCGTGCTACAGGATCGGGATGGACGAAGTGACGAAGAACTCGACTGCCTCCACGGCCACGCCGTCCCGGCCCGACGCTGCGCCGCTGCCGGAGCCGTCGCAGCGCTTCGCTGAGCAGATCGAGGACGCGTCCGCGGTTGACGGCGCGGAAATGATGGAGGAGTTGACGGCCGAGCAGGCCGCCGACGTCGCCGAATACCTCGACCCCAACACCGCCGCCCGCGTGCTGGCGGAAATGGACGCCGAAGACGCGGCCCACGTCATCGAAGACATGCAGACGCCCGAGGCGTCGATGGTTCTCGCGGCCATGGACCCCGACGACCGGGTCGACATCCTCGATCTCGTCACCGACAAGCTGCACGACGAGCTCGTCGCCGAGCTGGGAGCCGAAGACCGCGAAGAGGTCCGCCAGCTCGAGCAATACCCGCCCGACACGGCCGGCGGGATCATGACGACCGATGTCACCAGCCTGTACGAATACATCAGCGTCGACGATGCGATCCACCTGCTCCGCAACCTCAGCGAAGAGCTCGAGCAGATGTTCTACGTCTACATCCTTGATCGCCGCGGCCATCTGGTCGGAGTGCTGTCGATGC
>JBBSLV010000418.1:0-3896 GCA_038233535.1 Tepidisphaerales bacterium
ACGTCGCGTTGAACGTGTCGGTCGCCGCCAGCAGCGCCCCGCCCTTCGTCGCGACGAGACCCACCTTCATCCCCGGCCACCCGTGCAGCCCGAACACCGACCACACCTTGGGCCCAAGCCGCCCGTCGAGCACGCCCGCCTCGACGAGGCGCGACGCCCCCCCGCCGCCCTCCTCGGCGGGTTGCCACATCAGCTTCACGCACACCGGCAACTCATGAGCCATGTCCTTCAGCAAAGACGCGACGCCGACGAGCGTCGCCGCGTGCCCGTCGTGCCCGCAGGCGTGCATCCTCCCGGGCGTCCGGCTCGCGTAGGGCAAACCGGTTTTCTCCATGATCGGCAGCGCGTCGATGTCGGCTCGCAGCGCGATGCAGAGTTTGGAAGTGTCGCCGATGGTCGCGATCGTCGCCGTCGGCGCATCGGGAACGCCGGGGACGTACTCGATGCCCAGTTGATCAAGCTCAACGCGGATCACCTCGGCGGTGCGGAATTCTTCGAAGGCAATCTCAGGGATTTGGTGCAACCGGTGGCGCAGGTCGACGACGCGCTGAAGCTCCGAAGCGGCGATGTCGGATGATGCGGGCATGCCGGAGAAGGCTACCCCTCCCCCGCGCGGGTCGCAAGCGTTGAACGCGCCGATAAACCAGCGCGCCATACCGTGTCCTCGCCGCTCCTGCCCCCCTTGCTCGACAGGCGCCTGCGGATTTCGTCACTGCACTTGTGCGCCCCCGGGCGACCGCGTGATGGGCCGGCCGCGGAGGAGCCAGACGATCGCGATCAGAATGCCGATCGCGCTGAGCAGCCACATCGGCGGCATATAGCCGTGGGCGCGATCGATGTTCAGCCCCCGGCAGTATCCCATCGCGCTGACGTGGGCGAGCAGCGTCAGCATCGTGCCCAGCGACAGCCACCAGCGCGTCATGGCGTTCCACCGCGGCCGAAGGAGCAGGAAGATGCCCCCGGCGGTGAGACCCCCGAAGAGAAAGACCGTCTCGCCCGCGAAGCTCAGCCGGCCTTGGTGGAAAAACTCCTTGAAGTACTCGGGGCGAAGGATGACCAAAGAGGCCGGAATGTGGACGATCGCGCCGAAGACGCCGGCGCGAAACCACGTCGCCGGCTCCACGTGGATCGCGACGCCGCGGTTCTGACGAAGCTGCTGAAAAAACCCCGCCGCGAAGCAGAAGGCGGCAGCCATCGATACGCCCTTGTTGACGATGAAAAGGGGCAGGTTGCTTAGGTTATACGGCGCGAAGACGATATAGCGGACGATGGAATACGCGATGGCGACGACGTAAAGCGCGACGACACCCTTCATGTCGCTTCCTTCCGTAGAAATCAATTCTTCGTGCCCGTTCGCGTTCAACGGCACAGCAGCGGGCCGGGGTTAGAACAGCTGATCGAGGATCTGCTCCATCGGCTTTTGGATGCACGTGAAGATCGGGGTGTCGCGCTGGGTGTACTTGCTGCTCTCGGTCTCGCGCAGCTTCATCACCAGGTCAAGAAAATCCTTCGGCTCCTCGGTCTCGAAGGCAACGACGAAGTCCTGATCGTCCAACCCGAAGCTGTAGGCCGTGTTGAGCTTCACGCTGGGGAACTCGTTGCCGACCTTGATGTGGTGGTCCATCAGCTCCTGCCGACGCTCGAGCGGGAGCAGGTACCACTCGCGCGTCTTCACGAACGGGTAGACGAACAGGTACTTGCGCTTGCCGGGAATGATGTGCGTGCGGCTCTCGGCGGTGTGGAACGGGTCGAGCTTGTCGATGTACATGCTGCGCTTGGTCATCGACAGGAACGAGTACGGCATGGACAGGTATCCGCCCAGGCGGGTCTTGTTCATCGTGGCCTGCTGCTGCTGGAAGGGTTCGGGGGTGGAGCTGATGCGCCAGAGGAGAAAGTCGCAGTCGGCCTTGAGCCCCATCGTGCTGTAGGTGAGGGAGATCATGTCCTTCCACGGCGTCTGGAACTGCTTCAGGAACTCGCTGCGCGCGCCCCACTTCTCCTGATCGGGCAGCCGGCGGATGGCGGGGTCGATCTTAAAGTAGGCGAAGCTGACGAACTGGCGTTGGATTTCCGGGCCCGCGCCGCCGGCGGGGGTGGGGGTGGATGTCGTTGTTGCTGGTTGGCTCATGAGGACTCCTCGACTAAGTGGTTCTTGACGCATACACCCAAGCATTTCGCGGCGGTGCGCAGCACCGCGGGTTCCGGGACCGCACGCGAACCGCCCGCCCGCGGTGCTGCGCACCGCCGCGAAATGGTGCGGTGCCGCGTGTGATGACATTATCCGACATCGTCATGCAAGGCGACAGCGGGCGATGATGCGTGGCGAATCGGCGTTCAGCGCCGTGCCGTCGTGATCACCCCAGATCTCGTCGATCATGAACCCGTTGCGCTCCAGCAGGATCTGCAACTCGCGCGGGAAGATGAACGTGAGCTCGAAGCGCGTTCGCTGTTTGCGCTCGCAGCCTTGCTCGTTGAACCAGCGGTAGTTGAATGTCACCTGCTGGAGCTGCCGGCTCGGGTCACGCTTGACGTCGACCGACATGAATACCGTGCGATTGAGGTGCGGGACGTAAAAGATGGCCGGGTCGATCCCCCGGGACTCGTCGGCGGCCATCAGCGGGAGGTTCGGCTGGAAGATGTCAAGCCACAACCGCCCGCGCGGCTTGAGATGGTTGCGTGCGACCTGGAGCACGGCGTCCTGCTGGTCGAGCGTCGTGAAGCCGAGGAAGGTGTTGAAGAAGATCGCCACCCAGTCGAACGTGCGGCCCAGGTCCAGCTTCGACACGTCGCCATGCACCAACGACAGCTCGCGCTCGCGCAGCCCCACCGCATCCCGCTTGCGGCGGGCGATGTCGAGCATGTCCTGGGCATAATCCACCCCCACCACGCGATGCCCCGCCTGCGCGATTGGGATCGCCGCGCGACCCGTGCCCGCCGCGAGTTCCAGCACGTGCTGCGATCGTTTGGGCAACTGGCCGAGGAAGAACGGCACGTCGCGGGCAAGCCACCCCAGCCGCTCGTTCTCGGCATCGTAATAATCCGCGATCGCGCGGTAGCGCTTGGTCTGCATAAGGATGTTCTAAACCCGACGGGGGAAAAAAATAGGGACGGGAGCTATTTGTTTCCGACGGAATAATCAGGGACGGAAGCTATTTGTTTCCAGGACGTCAAGGGGTGTCGCCGTCGTTTGTTAGAGATTAAAAATAGGGACGGGAGCTATTTGTTTCCCATGGAATAATCAGGGACGGGAGCTATTTTTTCCAAGGCGTCGAGGGGTTTCGCCGTCGTTTGTTAGGGGAAGGAGGCTGTGATCCGCTGCCCGTCGTACGCCAGCTTTATCGTCGGCGGGAGGAGCTTGTTCGTCTCTTCGTGGGCCAGGGCGTGGGCGATGTGCGTGAAAAGCGTCTGCTTCGCGCCGATCCGCTCCGACACCTCCATCGCCTCCTCAACGGAGAAATGCGTCGTGTGCTTCTTCCACTGAAGGGCGTCGAGCACGAGCACGTCCAGACCTTCCAGCGTTGCGAACGACTCGTCAGGAATCCGGCTGACGTCCGTGCAGTACGCCAGGTTGCCGACACGGAAACCGAGGATCGGCATGTCGCCATGGAACAGCCGGATCGGCGTCCATGTGACGCCATCAATGTCGAACGGACCGGTGATATCGCGGTGAATCAGGTGCGGCCGGAACATCGTCGTTTCCGGTGAGGGCGCCACAAACGCGTAGCCGAAGCATCGCGTCAGGGTTTGCAGGGTCGCACCGTCCGCCCACACGTCGAGCGGGCCGCGCTTGATGGCGTTGAACCGGCGGACGTCGTCCAACCCCATGATGTGGTCGGCGTGGGCGTGCGTGTAGACGATCGCGTCGATGCGGTCGACGCCGTGGGCGACGCACTGCA
>JBBSLV010000419.1:0-3868 GCA_038233535.1 Tepidisphaerales bacterium
CGATCGCGCCGGGCAACATGCCCGTGGGGTAGCTCGATTCGTCGACGTCGGCGGGGACGACGTCAAAATCGTAACCCGCGGACCGCATCAGTTCCTGCCGGCGCGGGCTCGCGCTGGCGAGGATGAAACGGGGCGGGACACAGTCGACGTCGTCGGTCACGGGACATGGCCGGGCTTCCAGCCCGTGTCTTCCCAATGGAAAAAACAAAGATCACGGGCAGGATGCCCGTGCCACAGCCACGCTTACCGCGCGAGTCGCACGGCCAATTCCCCGACGCGGGGGGCGCGCTGGTTCGGTTCGTACCGCACGTGCAGCGCGTTGGCGGTCGCGTTCACGACCGTGCCGCTGTTGAAGGGTTGCTCGCGCGAATCGACGAACACGAGCACGTCGCCCATCCCGAAGTCCTGGAGCGGGATGTCGCCGACGGCGGCAAGGTTCGACTGCTCGCGCACGGCGGCGATCACGCCGACGCGGTTGTCCGGGTTCGCCCGCATGAACCGCTCGCGGACGGCGGCGGCGTCGATCTCCGCGACCGGCGGAAGCGTTTCCTCCGCCGGCTCCGGCTTATTCTGACAACCCGCGACGGCACTGAGCAACGACCCCGCGAGCACTGCGAGCAAGACCGATCGACGTGATGACATATTGAAAGCTCCCTGGGCGATGACAAATCCACTTATCGGCTTCATCCACACGAGCGGCCGGCGCGGGACGTAGTAAACCATGACGATGCTTTGCGCTGCAACTGTTGATACGCGCGAAGACACCCGCCGGGGGTTATCGGTCGCTCGGCGGGGTTGCCGGCGCCGCAGCGGGCGCGGGTGTAAGAAAAGTATGCGCTGAAGTCCAACCGCGATCCGGATAGATTGCCCATCAGCAGAGGAGAACCCCATGACCCCAGCCGTCGAGCAAACGTCGGGCGATTTGCGCACCATGACCGGATCGGGCGGCGCCGGCACGTCGAACCCGTTTGTCCGCAAATGGATCGACAAGTGCGTCGAGATGTGCCGGCCCGATGAGGTCGTCTGGTGCGACGGCACGCCCGCCGAGCGCCAGCGGCTGCTCGCCCAGGGGTTGCGCGACGGCGTGTTCATCGAGCTGAATCAGGACAAGCTGCCCGGCTGTTACCTCCACCGCTCCAACCCCAACGATGTCGCCCGCTCCGAGCACCTCACGTTCATCTGCACGCCCGCCCAGGACATGGTCGGCGCGACGAACAACTGGATGGAATCCAAGGCCGGCTATGCGAAGCTGCGCGCCCTGTTCACGGGGTGCATGACGGGGCGGACGATGTACGTTGTGCCATTCGTCATGGGCCCCATCGGTTCACCCATGGCGAAGGTCGGCGTGCAGTTGACGGATTCGCTCTACGTCGCGGTGTCGATGGGCGTCATGACGCGCATGGGCAACGTCGCGTGGGAGCAACTGGGCGACGACGACGAGTTCACGCGCTGCCTGCACAGCCTCGGCGACGTGAGCCCCGAACGCCGCTACGTCTGCCATTTCCCGCTCGACAACACGATCTGGTCCTTCGGCTCCGGTTACGGCGGAAACGCGCTGCTGGGCAAGAAGTGCATGGCCTTGCGCATCGCCAGCTATCTCGGGTATCAGCAGTCGTGGATGGCCGAGCACATGCTGCTGATGGGCGCGCAGGATCCGAAGGGCGAGAAGACGTACGTCGCCGCCGCTTTTCCCAGTGCGTGTGGGAAGACGAACTTTGCCATGCTGATTCCCCCGCAGAAGTATCGCGACCAGGGGTGGAAGATCACGACGGTGGGCGACGACATCGTGTGGATGTGGGTCGACAAGGACACCGGCCGCGTGCGCGGCATCAACCCGGAGGCGGGGTATTTTGGCGTTGTTCCGGGGACGAACGAGCAGACCAACCCCAACGCGATGCGCTCGATGGAGCGCGACACGATCTTCACGAATGTCGGGCTGCTTCCCGACGGCGACGTATGGTGGGAGGGCAAGACAATCGAGCCGCCGGCGGAGTGCATCGACTGGATGGGCCGGCCCTGGACGCCGGCGGTTGGTGAGGAGACGGGCGGGAAGGTCGCGCACCCGAACAGCCGGTTCACCGCGCCAATGGCGAACAACCCCGCGCTGGATCCCGCGGCCAATGATCCCGCCGGCGTGCCCATTCACGCGATCGTGTTCGGCGGGCGTCGAAGCCGGACCGTCCCGCTGGTGTTCCAGGCGTTCAACTGGCTGCACGGGGTGTACCTCGGCGCCACTATGGGATCCGAAACCACCGCCGCCGCCACCGGGCAGCAGGGCATCGTCCGCAGGGATCCGATGGCCATGCTCCCGTTCCTTGGCTACAACATTCGCGATTATCTCGTCCATTGGTTCCGCATGCGCAAGCAGATGAACGACTGCCCGCGCATCTTCCACGTCAACTGGTTCCGCAAGGACGCTCAGGGCCGATTCATGTGGCCGGGGTATGGCGAGAACATGCGGGTTTTGAAGTGGATTATCGACCGCGCCCGCGGGCGGGCATATGCCAAGGAAACCGTCGTCGGATGGATGCCCCGCTCCCAGGACATCGACCTGGAGGGGCTGAACGTCACCCGCGCCGACTTTGAGGCCATTCAGCACGTCGACATCGACGAGTTCAAAAACGAGATCCTCGGTCAGGAAGAACTGTTCCTGAAGCTGGCGGGCGATTTACCCAAGGAAATGGTCTTCCAGCGCGAGCTGCTCATCTCCCGGCTGTAACCTGCCTCGCATCGGGTGATGGGCGAGCGCACCGGTATTTTATTGAGGGGGTTTACGCCGATGTACGGGTTATGGGATCTGCCGCCGCCGCGCCGTCCCGACAGATGCCCCAGGTTGCCAGAATTTCCGACCCCAACTCGACTTCGTGGGTAGACTGCTGCGCCCGGTAAGGTATGGTTGAGCGGTCGCACGAGGTTCACGATAGCGCGGGCGGGAACGATAATCAGCTGGCCGGCGTCTTTAGCCGGGGGCCTATAGTCATCGTCCCCGGGTGTGTGGGTGCACCCTTCGAAGCCGGCAGCGCCAACGCGATCCGTCCGTGAGAATCGCTCCGCGACCGTTGTGCAGGAGTGGATAGAACAATGCTTTACGTCTACAAACAATCCGCCGAACCCTTTCAGCCGTGGACGATGCTCCACGTCGGCGGGAAGAACAACATCGCCCCGGCGGCCAAGGTGAAGTTCCTCGTTCTGGACAACGTCGACGTGATCCAGCGCGACGGCGCGTGGCATTACCTCTTCGCCTTCGACACCCGCAATAGCCTGGAGCTTGGCGCGCTGGCGCAGCTCATGCAGCGCAATCCCAAGGCGCAGAAGTACACCGACGGCGTCGACTGGAAACAGTGGCTCGGGGAAGGCTGGCAAATCATTGACGAGCACGTCCGCTGGGAGATCCTGCACATGCCCGGCGCGCAAGTGAAGACCGAGGCGTCGATCACCGATCTGCGCATCGTCGATTCGCTCCCTGACGCATCGCAGGTTCCCAACCGCCTCGTCAGCAACGGCCGGCGCTCGTACCTGCTCGATTCGGTCGAGGGGGCGAACGGGCATCAGTTGATGCTGCTGACGGAATAAATCTGACGACATACGAAAGCACGGAAGGCACGGAGCGTTCTCCGTGCCTTCTTCGGTTGGGGTCTTTCGTTCAGGATTGCGTCGCGTCCGTCACCTCATCACCGTCACCTCATCACCGTCACCTCACCACCGTCGCCTCAGCACCGGCAGCGACGTCCCCTTGCCGCTCTGAATTTTCTCCCATCCGCTGCCGATCTCGCCGATTGGATCAGGGGGGAGGATGTCGACTTTTTTCTCGCCGAGCCGCGCCTCGCCGCGCCGGACCTTTTCCTGAAATGCGCGGCACTCTTTCAGC
>JBBSLV010000420.1:0-3861 GCA_038233535.1 Tepidisphaerales bacterium
AATGCAGCTTTCGCCGATCTTCGGATTATTTAGCGACCCGCGCAACGAGGTGACGGGCCTGCTCTACAGGAACGCAGGCCGGCCCGAACTGACTGGGACGATGGACGGCGTGAAGAACGACCTGTGGAGCGTGATCGATGCCGAGGTCGAGATCCAAATTGTCGACCGAATGAAGGCCCGCCCGATCTACATCGCCGACGGGCACCATCGCTACACCACCGCCCTCCAGTTCCAGCGCGAGGCCGAGCAAGCGGCCGGCGGGAAGCTGCCGCCGGCCCATCCGGCCAATTACTGCATGTTCGTCCTCGTCGGCATGCAGGATCCGGGTCTGCTTATCCTCCCGACGCACCGGCTCATCGGGGGGCTGGAAGCGTTCAGCAT
Source organism: Tepidisphaerales bacterium (assembly GCA_038233535.1). Taxonomy (GTDB): domain Bacteria; phylum Planctomycetota; class Phycisphaerae; order Tepidisphaerales; family Tepidisphaeraceae; genus DASYWJ01. Next base: position 382 of record JBBSLV010000420.1, read on the forward strand.
CGACGCGTTTCGCGCCGCCGTGGGCGGCGTCTTCGAGATTACCGAATCGACCGTCGCCCCCGATCGTTTCGACGAGCATCACCAGACCGACCCGAACCCGCAGCCGCACACGTTCGGCCTGTACGACGGCCGCACGCGCAAGCTCTACAACCTGCGGCTGAAGAACGTGGACGTACTCAAGCCTTTGGAGCCCACGCAGAGCGACGCGTGGCGAAAGCTCGACGTCGCGATCCTCCAGCGCTACCTGCTCGACGAGATCCTTCAGCCGAAGTTCGCCGGCGGACGCGAGCTGACGAAGGGCTACACCGCCGACGCGGCAGCGGTGGCGCCGCAGGTCGATGGAACGAAGTATCAGGTCGCGCTGATGCTCCGGCCCACCCCGCTCCAGGCGCTGGAAGAACTCGGCAGGCACGGGGAAGTCATGCCGCAAAAGAGCACGTATTTCTTCCCGAAGCTGGCAACCGGTATGGTGATGAATCCGCTGAAGTGATAATGAAAGCGGTCAGCTGTCAGCGATCGGCTATGAGCCAGGCGGCCACCGCATCTTCTTCCTTCGGCTGATGGCTGAATGCTGACTGCTCCCGCTTATGAACGAAAGCAAAACTGACATTCTCATCGTCGGGGGCGGCACCGGCGGCGTCGCGGCGGCGCTGGGGGCAACCTCCCTTGGTTATCGCGTAATTCTCACCGAAGAAACCGACTGGCTCGGCGGGCAACTCACCAGCCAGGCAGTCCCACCCGACGAGCATCATTGGATTGAACAGTTCGGCTGCACGCGCCGCTACCGGTCGTTCCGCGACGGAGTGCGCGCGTATTACCGCGAGCACTACCCGTTGACCGAGCTCGCCCGCGCGAACCCCACGCTCAATCCCGGCGGGGGCGCCGTATCGCGCCTCTGTCACGAGCCGCGCGTCGCGGTGGCGGTGATCGAGTCGATGATCCACTGGCCGCGCACGAAAGGGCTGCTCACGGTCCTGCTGCGCCACAAGCCGCTCGGCGCCGATGTCGAAGACGACCGCGTCCGCAGCGTCACGGTGCGCGACCTCGAAACGGGCAAAGAGCAAACGATCACCGCGGACTACGTCCTGGACGCGACGGAGCTTGGCGAGATGCTGCCGTTGACGAAGACGGAGTATGTCGTCGGCGCCGAATCGCGCGCGGATACGCACGAGCCGCACGCGATCGACGGGCCAGCCGAGCCGAACACCGTGCAATCACTTACGTGGTGCTTCCCGATGGCGTTCGACCCCGCGCCGGGCGCAAACCACGTCGGGGACAAGCCCGAACACTACGACCGCTGGCGCGACTACGCGCCCAAGCTCACGCCGCCCTGGCCGGGGAAGATGTTCAGTTGGACGTACGCGCAGCCGACCACGCTCGAGCCGATCGAGCGCGTTCTCTTCAAATCAGACGCGACGAAGGATCGCCGCAGCTTCTTCGATTACCGGCAGATCGTCACACGCGACCATTTCCCGGAACCGATCGCGCCGCACGAGGTTTCGCTGGTCAATTGGCCGCAGAACGATTACTGGGAGTTGAGCATCATCGATCAGCCGCAGGAGGTGATCGAACGTGCACTGCGTGAGTCGAAGGAGCTGTCCCGCAGCTTCTTCCACTGGCTCCAGACCGAGGCCCCCCGCCCCGAAGGCGGCACGGGTTATCCCGGCCTTTACCTCCGCCCCGACATCGTCGGCACGTCGGATGGCTTTGCCAAGTATCCGTACATCCGCGAATCCCGCCGCATCCGCGCCAGGTTCACCGTCACGGAGAATCACATCGGCGTCGATGCGCGAAAAGCCGCCGGGAAGAACGCGAAGACCGCCGATCAGTTTGAAGACAGCGTCGGCGTGGGCTACTACCGCATCGACTTGCACCCGAGCACGGGTGGGAAGAATTACATCGACATCGCTTCGCTGCCTTTCCAGATCCCCCTCGGCTCTCTGGTCCCGACGCGCGTCGAGAACCTCCTCCCCGCGTGCAAGAACCTCGGCGTCACCCACCTGACCAACGGCTGTTACCGGTTGCACCCGGTCGAATGGAACATTGGTGAATCCGCGGGGCTGCTGGCCGCGTTTTGCCTGTCGAACAGGACGAAGCCGCAAGCGGTGCACGCCGACCGCGAGCTGCTGCGACATTTTCAGGATCTGCTCGTCGCCCAGGGAATCGAGCTGAGTTGGCCGGAGTCGGTGCTGAAAGGGTGAGGGGGCAGCCGCCGTGGTCTATTCACCGCGATTCACGGCCGCGGTGCTCGTCGTATTCCTCTTCGTAGCCGACTTCGCAATCTGGTGACTCGTCATTCACTTTTTCGTCAATGATCCCCCTCCCAATCGACAACGTCCTGCCCGACGTCCTTGCAGCGTTGCGGACCGCGCGGTCGCTCGTGCTCGTGGCGCCGCCAGGGGCGGGCAAGACAACGCGCGTGCCGCCGGCGGTGTTGAAGGCGGGATTGCTTGCCGGCAAGGAGCACCCGAACCTCGTGATGCTTCAGCCGCGGCGCGTCGCGGCCCGCGCGTCGGCGCAGCGGATCGCGGAGGAACAGGGGTGGGAGCTTGGCCGCCAGGTGGGCTATCACGTCCGGTTCGACAAGCAGATCGGCGCGACCACCCGGCTGCGCGTGCTCACCGAAGGCATCCTCGCGCGGCAGTTGCTGTCCGACCCGTTTCTCGAAACCGTCGGCTGCGTCATCCTCGACGAATTTCACGAGCGCAGTCTGCACACGGACCTCACGATCGCGATGCTGCGCGAGGTGCAGCAGACGGTGCGCGAGGATCTGGTCCTCATCGTCATGTCCGCGACGCTCGAGGCCGAGCCGGTGTCACAATTCCTCGGCGACTGTCCGATCGTGCGGTCGCAAGGCCGGGTGTTTCCCATCGAGCAGGTATCTCTTCAACCTGTGCCCGCCCCGCTGCCGGATCAGGTCGCGGACGTCGTTCGGCGGACGGTCTCCGGTGATCTGCGATCGCATGACACCGACGGCGACGTGCTCGTCTTCCTGCCCGGTGCCGAAGAAATCCGCCGCACGGGGCAGCAGCTTGAACCATTCGCGCGGGATGAAGATTTGCTCATCGTCCCGCTCCACGGCTCGATCCCCTTCGAGGAGCAGAACCGCGCGCTCCGCCCGGCCGAACGGCGCAAGGTCATCCTCGCGACAAACATCGCCGAAACGTCGCTGACCATTGAGGGCGTGCGGACGGTGATCGACTCAGGTCGCGCGCGTGTGGCCGGCTAACGCCGCGCGTGGACGGGTGGTGGAGAACCTGTCGCCCGTCGTGCGGCAATTGTTAGGAATAACGTCGTGCGGTATAACCCCGCGATGCCCGGCACGTTCACCCATCTTCACGTTCACACGCACTACTCCCTGCTCGACGGCGCCTGCCGCTGCGCGGATCTCGTTAAACGCACGAAAGCCCTGGGAATGGACTCGATCGCCATCAGCGATCACGGGTGCATGTACGGGGTGATCGAATTTTACAACGAGGC
>JBBSLV010000421.1:0-3854 GCA_038233535.1 Tepidisphaerales bacterium
CATAGAAGAAGCGGACGTGCAGTTGGCGCAACACGTCGCCCCATCCGCTGTTGGGCTTCATGGTGGCGACGACGGTGTTCTCGTACGGGTCGACAAGGACGTTGAGGTTTCCGCCGCCTGCTTTGCCGCGCGCGAGGGTGACGGCGTAGGTCGGCCCGTGGCTCTGCCAGGATCCGCCGAAGTCGGGGAAGCGGGCGACGGTCGCATTCGCGCCGGGGTAGGCGGATTGGGCGGTGTCGATGGCGCGTTCAAGCGTGATCGGGTCGCGCCCGTTGGACACGACGTTGAAGTCGTACCCGCCCCAGTCGACCGCCCGCTCGATCTCCGGTCGGAAGACGGCGACGGAGCCGCTGACGCAGATCACGATGAGGAACAGTCCGGAAAGCAGACCGACCCAGGCGTGCGTGCGGTAGAGGAGGATGCCTATCGGACGTTTGGTCATGATAAGCTTTTACTCGAGATCGAACAGGTCGTCAGTCGTCGGGTCCCCGTCGCCGTCGAGATCGCCGACGTGATAGGACTTGAGCACGTCGGCGGAGACCGTGCCTCCGCCCAGGCTGTAAGCGACGCGGACATACGCCGGCTTTTCGATGTTGACGTGCCCGTCCACCCACGCGACGTTGCCGTACCCATTATGGCGGGCATGAAAGCTGGGGATGGGGCCGGTGACGGGGGCGCCGTTGTTCCAATTCCCGGTCGGGCCATATCCCTAGGGGGTGCGATCGAGCTGCGGGGGGGTGTAATGCCAGTTGTTCAGCCGGGCGGATTCCATGAACGACACGGTTTCCGACGCCTTGCGAACCCAGACGACCTTGGCGCCCAGCGGGGGCGAGACCGCCCGATTCGGATGGTACAGTCCCGGGCGGGCAAGATAGTTGCTGTACGCGTGGTCGGTGGGGCCGTACTGCGGACGGGAGTGATCAAACTCGAACGACTTGCAGCCGTTGATGTCCGCGGTCTTCATGTACTTGAAGAGGAAGCCAAGCTCTCGATCGAAGACGTTGCCGGGTCGTCGCCCGCCGAACCAGTGTCGGGTGGCGCCCGGGACCGCTTGGCTAGACGCGCAGAAGTGCTGCCGATTGTCATGGGCGAACATCAGCAGGGCCAGATTGATCTGCCGGAGGTTGGACGCGCACTCGGTGCGCCGGGCTGACTCGCGGGCTTTGCCCAGGGCAGGCAGGAGCAGGGCGATCAGGATTGCGATAATGCCGATCACCACCAGCAGCTCGACGAGCGTAAAACCGTGGAGGCGACGGATGGAGGTAAGGTTGCGCCTGGTCATGGACGTTCTTTCCCCGGCACGGAGGCCGGTGTGTGACGACGGTTGACGAGGTGCTGGCTACCGCGGCGGGAACGACCTTGGCGGATGGCTGGCGATACTCTGCCCGCGGTGAAGTAGGCAGACTTCGTCGCGGTAGAGGAGGATGCCTATGGGACGTTGGTCATGCTCAAAAACTTCGGGCAGCAATTCCACTGCTCGGCTTCGACGAGCTCAGTCGAGTCGCGGCTTCGCGGATCACGGTGCGTCGAAGGTTCACAGGCCTTCGTCCGCGAAGCCGCAAGCGGAACGCGAAGGAGCCCGTTACTCGACGGTATACATCTCATTCGTCGTGTTGTCTCCGTCGCGGTCGATGTCGCCGACGTGGAATTGTTTCAGCAGCGCGGGATCCTGCCCCCCGGTGTAGGTGTCGAAGAACGCGGGTTCGATCGAGGTCACGCTTCCATCGGCCCACCCGACGTTGCCGCGGCGGTTGTGACGGCCGTGGAAGTTGGGATCGGTCGTGTTCGGGGTGGGGTTCGGGTTCCCGGTCGTCGGGTAACCCCATGGCGTGCGGTCGAGGCGACCGCTGTTCAGGCGCGCTGAATCCCAGACGACGGCCTTCTCCGAGGTGCGACGGATCCGGCTGAGCTTCACGCCCAGGCCGTTGCGCAGCGACCCACCGACCGCCCAATCCCTATGCCGCGCGAAAATCGAGTTGTACGCGTAGTCGACCGGCCCGTACTGCGGGCGCATCACGTCATCGACCTCGAAGCTCGGGCATCCCCCGACGGTGGCCGTGCCCCAGTACTTCGCGATCATCGCGGCGGGGGGATGGAACTTTGCTGGGCTTCCGTACCATCCGCCGAACCAGCGGACGGGGACGTTGTAGTTCGTGCCGTCGATCGTGTGGGGTTCGGTGTTGCCGGCCGAACCGATCTGGGGGAGGAACCCCTTATTGTCGTGGGCGAAGAGGATGAACGCCAGGTTGATCTGCCGGAGGTTCGAGAGGCAGTTGGCCGCTTTCGACGCCTCGCGCGCCTTGTTGAGCGCGGGCAGGAGCATCGCGATGAGCAAAGCGATGATCCCGATGACGACGAGCAGTTCGACAAGCGTAAACGCTGCGCGTTTTCGCTTGCTCACTACAGGCAGGTCGATGCGCGTAAAGGCGTGACGATGAGAACGGGAAAGGCGAGTCATGAGCAAACTCCTCGCCGGCACTGGCCCGGCGGTAGCGGAACGTCGGTTGATGCTGGCTACCGAGTCGCCTTGGCGCGGAAGGGGGGCGAGTCGAGGTTGCTGGCTCGCGTGGCGGCCGAACGGTTCGGCCGACCTACTTGGTGAGGATCAACTTCCCCTGCTTCGTCACCCGCAGCCGGTATTCCTGCCCGCGGTGAAGCAGCCGGACCTCGTCGGCGCCTTTGAAGAGGCTCGCGGCCTCCACGGTGATCGGGGGCATGGGCTTCGCTGAGTTCTCCCCGGTCGGCCGCGGCTTTGGGCCATCTTGATCCATTTGCAAAGCGTATTGAGACTCATTCTCATCGTCAAGTGATGTTCCCGTATTTTTTCGTATCCCTGAAATGACCGAATCCGTCCCCCTGACTGTGCTGAGTGACGAGAAGCAGCGCCTCAAGACGCTCAAGGAGATGCTGCACCAGCACAGCGCGCCCGCCGCCGGTGCGCTGGTCGAGCGCCGTGCCAATGGCGACGTGCAATGCTTCGCCTGCGGGCACCGTTGCCTGGTGAAGCCCGGCCGCGACGGCGTCTGCCGCGTGCGCTTCAACGACGCCGGCACGCTCCTCGTTCCGCACGGCTATGTCGGGGCGCTGGCGTGCGACCCGATCGAGCAAAAGCCCTTCTTCCACGTCCTGCCGGGCTCCGATGCGCTGACGTTCGGAATGCTGGGCTGTGACTTCCACTGCGGGTACTGTCAGAACTGGGTGACCAGCCAGATGCTGCGCGACGCCGTCGCCGTCGCGAGCCCCAAAATGACGACGCCGCAGCAGCTCGTCGATCTGGCGATCAAGCATGGCGCGCCGCTCGTCGCCAGCAGCTACAACGAGCCGCTGATCACCAGCGAGTGGGCCGTGGACGTGTTTAAGGAAGCGCGGGAGCGCGGGTTGCGCTGCGCGTACATCTCCAACGGCAACGGCACGCCGCAGGTGCTCGACTTCATCGGCCCGCACGTGGATGCGTATAAGGTGGATCTCAAGACGTTCAACCCGAAGAACTACCGCCAGCTCGGGGGGGAATAAAGGCGGGGAATAAAGGGGACACGACCCTTTAGTTCTCTCGGCAAGAGCGACGCGAGCGATGCAGGGCATGAACCGATTTAGCCAGATGGGGTGGAAAATAAAGGGTCGTGTCCCCTTTATTTTTCCTTTATTTTTCTCGAGAGAACTAAAGGGTCGTGTCCCGAATGCCATTCGGTTAACCCATAACTCCGCGCCGTAGCTGCATTTACTAGACTAGCGCGACAAGCGGCCTCCTGTTAGAATGGTGGTGCTGAAATCACCAACCAACAGGAGGCCACGGATGGCTGTCATCACCCAGGTTCTGGCTCGGTTGCGGCGGGAGCCGCTGGAGGATTGTGCGC
>JBBSLV010000422.1:0-3834 GCA_038233535.1 Tepidisphaerales bacterium
TCTTGACGTGCTCTTCGCGCTCGCCTGCCGCGCGCGAGTCATTGCGCGCAAGCGGCGCGATGAACGGTGGCACCACGGAGCTCACGGAGAGCGCGGAGATGAAGGAGAAAAGCGCGTCCCGGATGAACACGAATGACACGAATGCGAGCGAATGACAAACAAGGATCTCTCTCCATCACTTTCGTTCCTCCGTGCCCTCCGTGAGCTCCGTGGTGAATCCCGTTTTCTTGTGACGCGCGATCCCGCGCATAAGATGTGCCGCTTCTCTGTCGAAAGGATCCGCCGTGTCCCGCGCCCCGCTCGCCAAGCGTCCGCTCGTGCTCGTCATTCGTGATGGGTGGGGGAAGAATCCGTTCCCGCAGTGGAACCACGCCAACGCCGTCCACCTGGCGCGCCACCCCGTCGCCGATAAGCTGCTGGCGGAGTACCCCAACGTGCTGGTTCACACGAGTGGGTTCGACGTCGGACTGTCCGAGGGTACGATGGGCAACAGCGAGGTCGGCCACCAGAACATCGGCGCCGGGCGGATCGTCGACCAGGAATCGGTGAAGATCACCAAGGACATCCGCGGGGGAGCGTTCTTCGACAACGTCGAGCTCAACCGCGCGATCACTCAGTCCCTCGATAAAGGCTCAAATCTGCACCTGTTCGGCATCGTCAGCGACGCCGGGGTCCACGGGCTGCTCGAGCACCTGTACGGCTGCCTGGAGCTGTGCCGCCGGCGGGGGATGCCGGGTGATCGGGTGCTGCTGCATGCCTTTACCGACGGTCGCGACACCTCGCCGCACTCCGGTCTGGCTTATGTGAAGCAGGTGGAGGCGAAGATGAAGGAGCTGGGGGTCGGACGGATCGCGACGGTCGTCGGGCGCTATTACGCCATGGACCGTGACCACCGCTGGCCGCGCGTGGAGAAGGCGTACCGCGCGATTGCGTTCGGCGACGGCGCGCGATTCCGCTCAGCCGTGGAGGCGATCACCTGGTACTACGATCATCCGACCGAACCCAATATGCAGGGCGACGAGTTCGTCTCGCCGTCGGTCATCTGCGATGACGACGGAGCGGGAGCGGGCGGGTCGATGAGCATCGTCCGCGACGGCGACTCCGTCCTCTTCTACAACTACCGCGGCGACCGCCCGCGCGAGCTGACCAAGGCGTTTATCCTCCCCGACTTCGACGGTTTCGACCGTGGGCCGATGCTCAATCTGCATTACACGACGCTCACCGCGTACGAGCAGGGGCTGCCCGTCCACGTTGCCTACCCCAAGCCGCCGAAGATGGTGAACACCCTCGGCGAGCTCGTTTCAGCGGGCGGGCTCCGACAGTTCCGCTGCGCCGAAACGGAAAAGTTCCCCCACGTGACATTCTTCTTCAACGACTACCGCGAAACGCCGCTCCCCGGCGAACAGCGGCAGATGGCGCCGTCGCCGCAGGTGAGCACGTACGACCAGAAGCCCGAGATGAGCGCGTACGAGATTGCGAAGATCGTCGTCGACCGAATCAACGCCAACGTCGACGACCTGATCGTCGTGAACTTCGCCAACGGCGATATGGTCGGCCACACGGGCGTGCTCGCCGCCGCCGTCCGCGCGGTTGAGCACGTGGACGTCTGCGTCGGCAGGGTTCTCGAAGCCACGCAGCGCCAGGGCGGCGTCGCGATCGTCACCGCCGACCACGGCAACTGCGAGCAGATGATCGACCCGTCCACCGGGGGCCCGCACACCGCCCACACCACCTACGACGTCGAGCTGATCGTCGTCGACGACCGCTTCCGCGGAAAAAAACTGCTCGAAGGCGGGCGATTGGCCGACATCGCGCCGACGGCGCTGATGATGATGGGGCTATCCATGCCGGGGGAGATGAACGGGCAGTCGCTGTTGCCCGGCTAAGGTCGGGGGACCGCGGATGAAATTGCCGAACGACGACAAGGCGATCATCCCGGCCGAGAAAACTGTTGGACTACGTGCTCAATTTGGCGCACCCGACGAACGCCGGCCAAGCCGAGTTGCTCAAACGGCTTCGACGAATCGGGTTGGACAGCGCCGGCATTCTTTGGAACGAGAAGACCCGATCCCTCGCGGGACCGGGTCTTCGCAGAAGCTCGTTTCTCCGCCGTGGCGAAGGGGCGACTTTACTTCTTGGCGCCGAGGATCGCGTCCTTGGCGGCCTTGGCGACGCGGAACTTCACTTTCTTGCGCTTGGGAACCTTGACGGTCTGGCCGGCCTTGGGGCCGAAGCGCATGACCATTTCACGGGCCGGGCTTTCGGCGAGCACGAGCTTGCCGATGCCGGGGATCACGAAGCTGTTCTTCGCCTGCTTGTAAGCCAGCTCGGCGTGCGCCTGGAGCAGCTGGGACACCTGCTTTTTCGAGATGCCGACCTGATCGGCGAGCGTGGTGGCGATCTCGCTCTTCGTCATTGACTTGCCACCGGTTGCAGCCTTGGCCATGTGAATCCTTCTCCTTTCAAAACCAGGGATCCCCGCTTGATTCACGTTCCCCGGCGCCGTGGCGCGGGGACGAGCGGGTTCCCTCATTGTGTGGAGCCGTCCGCCGGTCCACAGGCGGAAGTCGGGCGCGGTCGTGCGCGGCGTTGGTCCTTCCCACGTGCCGCGGTTCGACCCCCATGTCCCAAAAGCGGTCGGTCCCGATTTTGGACGACGCGTCCGGCCAAAATCCGGTCTCGCGTCGCGTGTTGGGGCAAAAAGTAGCGAAATACCGGGGGATTTCAACTCCCGCGCGAAATAATCCCTGAATTTTCCGGGCGATTCGGCGCAGAGCCTCGCGACAGGGCTTGACAGAGGAGCGATCTGGACGCCAGATTCAACGGTGATGCCAAACCGTAGCGGCTTCAACGCCCTATACCGTAGCGGCTTTAACGCGCTATTCTGCCTTCTGCCCGCGGCCTTCTGCCTTAATGGATTCCACCCTCATCATCCTCACCGTTCCGCGTTCGACGTATTTCTTGTCGATCATGCGCCCGGTGACGCTGACGCGCTTTCCCTCCAGCCGCTTCGCGTCGGTCATCACCTTGGAAACGTCCAGTTCGACGCCGCCAGCCGCGTCGTCGCGGGCGAGGGTCCAGCCGGTTGTTTCGCCGCCGATCGCCATCATGCCGCCGCGGAGGGTGCCTGTGAGGGTGGTCATTTGCGCCGAGGGTGGGGTCAACGGTTGAGACTTCCCTGCCACACAACCGCCCATCAGTCCGATCGTCGCAATCAGCAGGAAGATTCGTGCGAGCATCATCGCGTCTCCATTCATCCTTGAGAGCCTGTAAATTACCAATAAGAATTCATGGTGTACTATCCGTTTGGATGCAGTTCGTGTCTTGAAGGTTCTACTTCCGTGGTTGTGACGCCCGGCGATCGGGTTGTACAGTGGGCGACGCTATGAACGTGAAAATAATTTTTCGTGGAATGGTTCTGTCGGTTCTTCTTGCTGTGGGCGTCACCGGCATCGGGTGCGCATCGGACAAGGCCGTCATCAGCCAGGCCAACCAGGCGCACTCGGGGCTGGAGCCGGCCGTCGTGGAAGACCCGGTGCTCACGGAGTACATCCAGCAGGTCGGCGACCGGATCATCGAGTCGGCCCGCGAGTTGAGCCGCCAGGGGTACGGGCCGCATGGCAAGGAGGACAACGCGTGGATGTTCTCCAAGGACATGCGCTTCCACTTCGTCAACAGCCAGACGGTCAACGCGTTCACGACGGGCGGGGAGCACATGTACATTTACACCGCGCTGTTCCAGCAGGCCAAAAGCGAGGACGAGCTGGCGGCGGTGATGGCGCACGAGTTCGCGCACATCTACGCCCGGCACGTGCACAAGGGGATGAACCGTCA
>JBBSLV010000423.1:0-3826 GCA_038233535.1 Tepidisphaerales bacterium
AGGACGTGGTCCTGGTACGTCACCTTCTCCTGCGCGATGGACGCGGACGGAAGTGAAACCAGAATGATGAAACCCGAAATCCGAATGAATGACGAATGACGAAATCCGAAGGCGGGAATCGCCTTCTTCGTCATTGGGGTTTCGTCATTCCTTCGGATTTCGGGTTTCGTCATTTGGGCTTCCCTGCATTAGTGTGCGAACATGAACTCCTGGCTGTTCAGCAGCGCCCAGAACAGATCGTTCAGCACGGGGGCCGGATTCTTTGCGTCTTTTATCTGCGCGTTGACGGCGGCGATTTCCTCGTCCGTCGGCTTGCGCGTGAGCGTGCGCACATACAGCTCCTCGATGACCTGCTCCGATGTTTTCTTCTCGCCCAGAAGTCGTTTGACGACGCCGCCCGATTCGACCTTTTGTGAGACCGTCTGCCCGTTGAGCAGGTGCAGCGCCTGCGAGAGGTTCGGCTCCATCTTCACTTCGCACGAGCACACCGTCTCGCGCGTGGCGCGGCCGAAGGTGGTGAGGAAATAGTTCGACGTGTCGCCATCTGCGATCTGCACGGCACGGGCGCCCAGCGGAAGCCCGCGGAACTTCTCCTGCGCCTCCGTCACCTGGCTGATGCAGTCGAGCAGCACCTCGGCGCGGGTCCGGCGGATCGTACCCTTGGCGAAGTTGCGCGTGTCGCCGGCGTTGGTGGAATTCGGGCGCGTCGAGAGCTGATAGGTGCGCGAGAGGCAGATGTCGCGCACCAGCCGCTTGAAGTCGAAGTTGTATTCGGTGAACCGTTTGGCCAGCTCGTCGAGCAGTTCGGGGTTGCTGGCGGGGTTGCTGATGCGCACGTCGTCGACGGGGTCGATGATGCCGACGCCCGTGAAGTGCTGCCAGATGACGTTGGACAGGTTGCGTGCGAAGTAGGGGTTGTCCGGCGACGCCAGCCAGTCGGCGAGCACCTGCCGGCGGTCCCTGCCCGCCATGTCCGGCGACTCACCGCCCAGGAACTTTGGCGGGATCGGTTTCTTCGCGACCGGCTGGTTCACCTCGCCGCCGCCGGCGTTGAAGATGATCTGCTCGCGCGGGTCTTCGCCTTGCTTGCGGCCGACCTGGCTGAAGAACGACGCGAACCCGTAGTAGTCGTCCATCGTCCACCGGTCGAACGGATGGTTGTGGCATTGCGCACACTGGATGCGCATTCCCATGAACACCTGGGCCGTGTTCTCGGCGAGCTTCAGCGTGTCGGTTTCGACGTGGTAGTAGTTGGTGGCCGGGTTTTTGAAAGTCCCCCCGTCGGCGGCGATCAGGTCGCGCACGATCCGGTCGATTGGTACGTTGTCGCTCAGCTGCGCCTGCAACCAGTTGTAATACAGCAGGGCCGACTTATAGCTGACGAGGTTGGGCACCGAGCGGATCTTCAGCAGCTCGGCGAACTTCATCACCCATATCTCGACGAACTCACGGCGGCCGAGCAGTTCGTCAACGAGCAGCTCGCGCTTCTTCTCGTCCGTCGACGCCATGAACCGCGCATGCTCCTCGGGCGTGGGCAGCAGCCCTGAGATGTCGACGTACACGCGGCGGAGAAACGTCTCGTCATCGCACAGCTCCGACGGCAGAATACGCAGCTTCTTCAGCTTCGCGTGGGTGAGCGTGTCGATGTAGTTGTTCTCCGGCACGTCCGGCCAGACGAATTCCCGGCCCTTGGGGACGACGATCACCTGCGCGCCGACGGTGAACGTCGCGAAGCGCGCCATGACGAACGCTTCGCCTCGGCTGGTGGGGGTGGCCAGCCCGTTTTCGGAAATGGTGGCGCTGTTGTCGTTGTTGCTCTGGAAGATGACGAGGTTGGTGACGTCGCGCTCCGTGCCGTCGGAGTATTTTGCCTTCGCGCCAAACTGCACGGGCGCGTCGCCCGTTTCGAGCAGCGCCTGCTTGGGGATGATCTCCAGCGAGACGGGGGTCGGCGTGTCCTTCGGGTCGGGCCTGGCGCCTTGTTCGAGCCAGCGGAGCAGCGTCTTGTAGTAGACGCTGTCCTTCTCAAACCGCTTGCCGCCCGTGTGCGGCGCGTCGCCGGTGATCTTCGTCAGCATGAGGCTCTCGGCGGGTTGCGCGAGATTGATGCGGCGGGTGGCGACCTCGCGGGTGATGCTGCGGTAGTCGTCGTCGGGGTTATAGCCGAAGAGGGAAAGCCGGAACCCGTCCTGCCCGCGCGACGACCCGTGACACCCGCCGGAGTTGCAACTGGCGCGCATGAAGATCGGCATGACGTCGTTCTTGAAGCTGACACGGTCTGACGGGGCAGGCGCCGTGGTCGGTGCCCCGTGCGCGAGGAAACTCGCTGCAATTGTGAGGACGAAGATGGTGCGGGGAACAACTTTCATGAGATTACTGCTTCATCGCCTTCTTGGCTTCCAGACGTAGCTTGTCCAGCCGCGAGAGCGGCTTTTCCGTCTCCGCCGGCGCGGTCGTTGGCGCCGGGGTTGCCGCGGCCACCGCTTTCACCGGCGCCGGGGCGTCGACGCGGAGCACGCCGCCCTGGCCGATGTTGTGGACGATCGGCTCGCCGTCTTTCACGATCGTCACGATGCACAGCAGCGCGTTGTGCTGCCCGACCGGCGTCTTGGCATCCGCCGTCACGTCGAACACGATGCTCTTGTCGGCTGACGTGATCTCCATCTCCGGCGCCGTCGCGTTCGGCGGCAACCCGACGAGCTTCACATTCGCCTTGCCGTCGAATGGCGTCTTCTGCTCCAGGTTGACCAGCACCGGCGCCGTCTTGCCCTGCTCGGCCGCAGTCATCTCGATCTTGGCGCCGACGAACGGAGCGGCCACGTCCAGTTCCGCGAACGGCGAAGCGACCCACGTCGCGCCGTTAACATCGGCGTTGCCGGTCACGCAGATTTTGCTCCTGGCGGCGGCTGCGTCGCCCGAAGCGCTGAGCGTGATCGTCGCCTCGCTCGCGTTTTCGGCGATCGTCGCGCCGCCCGAGCCGATGCCCGGCGGGTTGAGCAGCATCGCGAGGTTGATCGGCCCGGTGAACCCCGCCTTGCGCTCGGCGAGCACCTTCAACTGCATCGAGCCGCCCTGCACGATGGGCGCCTTCGGCTGGACGACGCTCAGCTTGAATGGCGCTTCATCCTCCGCCACGGCAACCGCCAGCTTCGACACGGTGGCGGTGTAGTAGGGCGGATCGTTGTTGCGGTAAACCAGGTCGATCGTCTGGCTGAATGACGCGCGGACCGGCGCGTTCGCATCCGTCGGCGTGCCGATGACGTCAACCAGCGCGCCGGCCGTGGGCGCATCCGCGGCGGCCTCGAAAATCACCGGAACGACGTCGCCCTTGATGACGTCGGCGTGCATCGTGACGCCCTGGGGCAGGTTGTCGATTGACAGTTTCAATTCCCCGCCGAAGTCGGCGCGGGTGGCGCGGATGAGGGTGGCGTAGCGGTTGCCGCGCGGGACGACGATCGTCTGCCGCTCCTGCGAGTTCTGCGTGATCTGCGGGATGCCCAGCGTGACCGAGGGTGCGACCGGCGTCGACTCGATGCGGTAAACGAACTCCGGGCCGCCGTCGTGCAGGTGGTCGTAGATGCGGATGGTGTACTCCCCGTCGGCGGGGAACGTGAAGCGCTGGTAGCTGTCGGGGCCCTGGTTGTCGTCGTTGCCGCCCAGAACCTTGCCCGCGGCGTCGAAGATGTGCAGGACGGGGTCGAGCGGGCTGCGCAGCCGGCGGGCGTAGACGTTGAAGTCGAACGTCTGGTCCTTCTTCGCGGTGATCTTGAAGAAGTCGATGTCGCCTTTGGTTCCGATGACCCCGTTCATCGCGACCGGCAGCGAC
>JBBSLV010000424.1:0-3825 GCA_038233535.1 Tepidisphaerales bacterium
ATCGAAGACGAAGGCGACAGGCATGAAGAAGAAACAGCGCATCGTGATGGATTTCTCTGAGCGGATTGTTCACCCGAAACTCGGCTGCCAGGATCGGGCAAAGATTCGCGGCGGCGATCCCGTGCGAATATGGCGCAGGATTTGGCGTGGCGTCGGCTTGCCGCTCTTCGTTGCCCCCGACGACGGGAGCGCCTTGTCGCGGTAGCTGCCGCCGACAAATACGCGCGTTCGATAAGTGCCGGGCAATTTCGATGGGTCCAACGGTTTTAGCGTCTTCGCCATGGTGAATCACAGTTCCACGAACTCAAACGCCGGCTCAGGCTTGCTCGTGTCGGGCAACTGCACCGACGCGAACACGTCGCCCATGTCCTGTCGCACGTCCTCGGCCACATACATCCCGCTCCGGCCGAGCAGCTTGTAATACACGTCGCCCTCGCGGCGCGTTCCTTCCGGCGGGGGCACGGCGGCGCTGAACGGCTGGATTTTGCCCGCGAAGTTCTCCCACGTCCCGTCCTTCTCCGCCCACGCGGCGGCGGGGAGCAGCACGTCGGCGGCGGCCGTCAGCGTGCTGGGGAAGATGTCCTGCACGACGCGGAAACCTTTCTTAAATAGCGCGGGCTGGTCCTTGGGGAGCCAGGCGGAGAGGTATCCGCCGACGATCCAGCCACCCTTTAGTTTCTTCAATTCATCGGTCGCTGAAGCGACCATGCCGGCGAAATCGGATGTCGGGCCGCCGAGCATTTCAATCACGCGACGAATGCCCGCGGCATTCGGCACTTTTTCCGCCTGAATCGTGAACGTCGTCTTGCCGTTGGTCGGGTTCTTGAACGTCTCGTCCTGTCCCGTCGTCGGGACAGGCCCAAGCACCAGCACCGCCTGCGGGTCGAGCGAACGAAGATACGTGCCGAGCAGCCAGGCCTCTTCGTTGGCCATCATGGGCGAGAGCACCGCGTACAGGCTGCCGGGGCCGTTTTCCTTCACAACCTGCTTCAATCCCTCGTCAGCGTCTTCGATTGCCTTGATGTCGGTCGTGTCCACCTGCGAGCCGTACTGCATGCGCTTCGCGCCGGTCAACCGGTTCTCGTCATGCACGGCCTTGTAGCTGTAGCGCGTGTCGTCGCTGATCCACCACTGGTTGACGTCCGCGTTGAAGCGGGGCTTCACGCGGTAGATGACGCCCTGGTTGTAGTGCAGCCAGATGTTTTCCCCGCCGGCGTCGATGGGACTGATCGACGGCGCTTCCTTCAGCAGCCACACGCGCTGCTTGAACAGAAAATCCTTGTCCAGCAGCGCGCCGACGGGGCAGAGGTCGACGACATTGCCCGCCAGCTTGTTGTTGATCGGCTGGCCGGGAAAGATTGAGATTTCCTCCTTGTGCCCCCGCCCCTCGACGAACAATTCGCTCGTGCCCGACACTTCGCGCGTGAAGCGGACGCAGCGCGTGCACATGATGCACCGGTCGCTGTAGAGCAGGACGTTGAGGCCTACGTCCTTCTTCGGGTTTTTGACTTTGTCTTCCTCGAAGCGGCTCTGGCTGCGCCCGTACTCGTAGGAGTAGTCCTGCAAATAGCACTCGCCGGCCTGGTCGCAGACGGGGCAGTCGAGGGGGTGGTTGATCAGCAGGTATTCCATCACCTGCTTCTGGTTGGCGACGGCCTTGGGCGAGGTCGAATGCACGACCATCCCGTCGCGCACGGGGGTCTGGCAGCTGGGGACGAGCTTGGGAAGCCCTTCAACTTCGACCAGACAGATGCGGCACGACGCCGGGATCGAGAGGCCGGGGTGGTAACAATAATGAGGTACGGCAATTCCGCTATCGATGCAGGCCTGCAGGATCATCTGCCGGTCTTGCGCCTCGATCGTTTTGCCGTCGACGGTGATCTTAGGCATAGGTGGGGGATGGTATCGCGGGTTGTGACGAATTTCACTATGTGGGGAGCGCAGAAGGAGAAAACTCTACCAAACCCTCGGTGCTGCGCACCGGGGGTTACTACCTTTCCTGGGGAACATACAGCGCAACAAACGACCACTCCTGCGGACCCAATCCCGCTTTCACGGGATTCCGCTCGACGTACGGGATGTCCCGCAGCATGTCGTCCACCGAGTCGCAATACACGACCCACGGTTTCACCGACCACGGAGACGGGCGCGACCCGTCCGGCAGCACGAGACGCTGAAACGGATGCAATCCGTCCGCAAGAAGTTGCTTCGTCGCGGCGCCCTTCAGCCTGCCGGCGAACCGCCGGACGTCGTATCGGCAACGCCCGATGACGAGATGGAAGTGGTCGCGCAGGATCGCGCAGGCGAAGACCGGGGCAGCTCGGAATTGGGTCAGCCCCCGCTCGAAGCCGCGGGCGATGGACTGGATTTGCGCGAGGTTGAATCGGACAGGCTCGTACTTCAGCGACGCCCGAGCCATCTCCCGGATGACGGGATCGAACGGCTGGCGCGCGACGGACCTGCGGTGGGTGACGGGGTTCGCGGGGGCCGAATTTCGTCAATGCTTCAGAGCGGACGAAGTCGGAGCCGGAGCCGCGTTCTTTGTTGGGAATCCAGAAGCCGTAGGCGCTACAGACGAGGTGGAAGCCGAGCAGCATTTGGCGGAGTGTAACCCGCGGTGCTGCGCACCGCCGCGAAATGGGTGGGGACGCGACAGCGGTGATGGATGACGTCTCTCCTGCGAGCGTGTCACTTCTGCGTCGCGAGAAACTCCACCAGGTTGCGCAGGTCGTGCTTCGACAGGGGCTGGGCGATGTTCTCGGGCATCGGGGACGGCGCGGCCCGGCGCAGGTTGATCTCGTCCTTCTTCAGCACGATCGGGCCGGTCTCGATTTCCAGATGCAGCTCCGCGTCGGTCTCGCCCTTCACCACGCCGTTGTGCACCGTGCCATTTTTCAGTCGAACCGTCGCGGACTCAAAGCCGGGGGCGATGTGCTTGTTGGGAGCGACGACGGATTCGAGAAGGTACGTGCGGTCGTGCCGCGAACCGATGCCGGTGATGTCCGGGCCCATCGTGCCGCCCTCGCCGCCGACCTTATGGCAGCGCAGGCACGAGACGTCCTGGCGCTTCATGAAGACCTCGCGGCCGGCTTTTGCGTCGCCGCCGGCGAGCGTCTCGTGAAATGGCGCCAGCGGGTCGTCGGTCGGACGCGCTGCCTCGTACTGCTTCACGCGCTCCTGCACCGCCGACGACTTGCTGCGCCCGGCGGCGTCGAGCAGATCGAGCTGCACGTCGGGCGGCACGTTGCCCGCGATCAGCTTGTCCATCCACGCGATCAGGATCGCGTCCACGGACTTGCCCTGGACGTTCCCCAGCGTGGAGAGCACGGCCTGCTTGTCAGCGATGTCGTCGCCGGCGAGGAGCGTCTCGAAGCGCTGGACCGCGTCGGGCAAACCCGCCTGCTGCCGAATCGATTCCCCGCGCAGCGGCCCATGCCCGCTGGCCAACCCGACGACAGCAGCCTCCTGGAGCCGCGGATCCTTTCGCTCCGCCATCGCCCGCAGCGCCGCGGCCCGGACGTCGCCGGAAGCCTTGGCGTTGGCCACCGTCTCGAACAGCGCGTTGGGATCGTCCGTCCCGACGCGCTGCGCGAGGACGATGGCGGCGGCGCGGACGGAGTCCGGCGCGGTCTTGAGAATCTCGGCGAGCACCTTGCGCGACGCCGCGTCGGCCGCGGCGCCGTCGCGGCTCGCGCCATACGGCTGCCAGTTGCCCGTCACGCGATTGATCCCGCGCGGCGCACCCCATTCGTTGAGCATCTGAAGCGCCTCAACGCGCAGGATTTCGATCGATTCATCGCTCAGCGCGTACGCCGCGACGGCGCC
>JBBSLV010000425.1:0-3824 GCA_038233535.1 Tepidisphaerales bacterium
GGCCCTCCCCCCGCGCGCGCCGCGGGGGGGCCCCCCCCCCCTCTAGCCCGCCCCCCCGCGCCTGGTCGGCCGGGGGGGCCGAACCCCCGGGGTGGCCGCCGCGACCGCGCGTCACGTTTTGCAACGCGCATCCACCGCGATATAAAGAACGTCGGGATATCGTGACGGGAACAGACGTTAGCGGTGGATCGAACACCGCCCGTTACTAACTGCCATCAGTTCGCACCGCGCGGGAGACTCCTTTGGTTCCAGCGATCGTTCCCAGACAACGCAGCGTCCTCCAGGCGATCTGGCGCGCCGGCCGGCTCAGCCGGCGCGACCTGCACGAGCAGACGGGCATCCGCCCGAACACCGTTGGCTCCGACGCGGGCATGCTCCTCAAGCAGGGCATCCTCCGCGAGTGCACGACGCGATCGCTGGGTCGCGGGCGCCCGCGCGTCCCGCTGGAGATCGACCCGGCCAAGCGACACGTCATCGGCATCGCCATCCGCCCGGGGCAGGTCGAGGTGGGACGACTGAACCTGCTCGGCCACCTGCTCGACACGCCCGTCGCTCATGGCGCGGTGCAGCCGGCGGCGATCATTCAGACGACGAGCGACCTGCTCGAAGAGCGCATCGACGAGCAGACGCTGGGCATCGGGCTCTCCACGCCGGGGTTCGTCGATCCCGTGAAGAAGACGATCCTGTTCAGCGTGATGACCAGCCGCGCCGGCGTCGTCAGTTTGAAGCCCGCCTTCGAGGCGGCGAAGAAGGTGCCCGTCGTGCTCGAGAACGACATGCACGCCCTGGCCGCGCGATGGTTGCTGACCCATCAGCAGGAGCAGGACGAGGACGTGCTGCTCGTGTACTTCGAGGACGGGCAGTTGGGCTCCGCCATTCTCATCGAAGGCCGACCCAACCGCGGCTGCGTCACGGGCGCGAACGAACTCGGCCACACGCGCTTGCCCGTCGATACCGAGGTCTGCTTCTGCGGCCACCCCGGATGTCTGGAGCGCATCTGCTCCACTCCGTTCCTCCACCGCCAAGGCTCCAGGACCGGCACGCTCGCCGAACGCGCCGCGACGTTCAACACCGCCGACGAGCCGATGAAGGTGATGATCGAGCATCTCTCGACGGGATTGGCCAACGCGATGAATTTCACGCGCGCCAATCGATTGGTCCTGGTCAGCGGGCTGACGCGTCACACCAACTTCACGCGCCAACTCACGGCGGCGATTCGCCAGAAGGTGCTGGGCGCAATCATGGAGTGCATGCGGATCGACGTCTGGGACCAACCCGCCGCCCAGACCGCCGAGACCGCCGGCTGGCTCGCCCTGGCGAGCCTGTACTACGAAGGCTGGGACCACGTGACGCACGACTCGCCTGTCGAGAAGAAGCCTCCCGTCGCGGCGAAGTGAGTTCCCGCGTCCCGCGCTTCGCGTTTTCAATGCCATCGTACCCCCGGGGGGGCATTCGCCGGGGTGACGCGGCGGACGAAGCTTCGCGCCGACGAAGGCATGAGCCGCAACGCAACCGAACCCGCATGAGCCTCGTTAGTCCCTGGTGATGTTCCCTTCATTGTGACCGCTTCTCCGATCTTCCCGAACTCGCGGGAACAACGTGTAACGTTTCGCCCGCGACGGCGACTCTATGCGGTTGGATCGCGGAATTTTCAATTTCTTTGCATGTGTCCGCTTGATGGTGTATGTTATAGCAGTATCAGGTTGTATCAGGTGGGGAAATCCTTCCGGGGAACGCCGTCGCGATGGTCCCGAAGGGCGGGTAAAAGGCGTGGTTAACGGCGAAGGAGTTTCAATGGCTGTATTACGGAAAAATCGGAAGCCCGGTCACCAGGCGCTCTCGCGAGCGACGGGCGCCGTGGTCGAGGCGCTCGAGCAACGCAAGCTGCTTTCGACGACGTCCATGTTCGTCGCGATGGGCGGGCTGGCGCGCGGGGCGTGGTACCAGACGCATGCCAATTCAACAATGGTAATTGAAGGTCCAGGTGATCCGGAGGCTACCCTCGCGCTTCCCGGATTCCTTCGCTTTTTCCAAGACAATAGGGCAGGCGGGGGACGTCACGAGACCGTGATCATCACGGATCCGCCAACCGGGCCTGCCATTCGTCACGAGACCGTGATGATTACGGATCCGCCAACCGGGCCTGCTATTGCTCAATCGGCCAACGCGCTTGAATCGGTCGATAGAGCGGTCGAAACCAAGGGCGAGGCGAACCTGAAACTTCCCACCGGAACGTCTTCAAAGTCGGTGCAGCAAACTCCGGGCGGGGTCATGGAAACAATTATCGAGACGAACGAGCCCACCGGACCGATCACATTCGGGGCACGGGCTGCGGGCAATAGGTGACTTTAACGTCGATCTAAACAAAGGGCCGAACCTGTTGGCAAATGCCGCCGCGTCCGCGGCATTTGATCGGGCAGCGAGAATGGTCGAGACGCTTTTTGACGATCCGATCACGATCGTCCTCGACGCCGAGATTGAGCCGCTCGGCGGTAGCACGCTTGGCCAAACTGTGGTGCAAAGTTTTGCGTTCATCTACGACGATGTGCGCTCGCTTATGATTAATGATGCCGACTCGAGTGTCGAGACGATTGTTGCCAGCATACCGACGTTTGCGAATGCAATCTGGGCTAAACAGGACACTTCCTTTATCGTTGCCGATGCAGTTCGCCTCTCTCGGGCAAACGGCTTGGCGCTAGGCATTTCAGCGAGTTCGATGAGCTCGGGGGCACCCTCAGCATATGACCCGTTGGTGAAGCGTGACGCATTGATCAAGTTCAATTCAAACTTCGCGTTCGATTTCGATGCTTCTGACGGAATTGCTGCTAACCAGGTTGATTTCACTGCCGTTGCGGTACACGAGATCGCCCATGCAATGGGGTTTACCAGCGAAGTTGATCTTGTCGCCAATGTGGCCGGGCAGACTGGCAATAAGACGATCGCGCCTAATCCATTGGATCTTTTCCGACTTCGTCCCGGAGACGGAAGCGCAAACTTCAGCGCGAAAGCACGATTGCTCTGCACCGGTTCGATCGTGGCAAATCAAGTTACCTACGATGGCGGCATCTTCAGCCCAACTGGCATGGGTGTCCCCAACGCATTGGGGGGCGACATTCCGATGTCAACCGGCCTCGGCGCGCTTGGGGACGGTAACCAAGCGTCGCATTGAAAGGACGCTCCACTCATCAACAACATCACAATCGGTCTAATGGATCCGAGCTTGGATACGGGCGTGCCTATCGGATTCAACTCCAGTGACGTTCGCGTGCTGGGGTTGATCGGCTGGGACGTCACCGGCTCGGGCGCGGTTCAGGGGCAGAACGGCGCGCTTACTGTGACGGGCACTTCCGGCGCCGACACGATTTCGCTCGCCGTGGGCGGCAACGTTCTCACGACCACGCTGAACGGCACGCAGCAGTATTTCCCGAACCTATCCGTCAATACGATCAGCGTCGACGCGCGCGAAGGCAACGACACCATCAGCGGCAGCTCGCGGAATGAAGAACTCATCGGCGGCACGGGCGATGACGTGATCGGCGGCGGGGCCGGCAATGACACGCTGATCGGCGCCGACGGCAACGACCGGCTCGATGGCGGTCTCGGGCAAGACCTGCTCAGCGGCCTCGCGGGTAACGACACCCTCGCGGGCGGGCCGAGTGGCGATGCGCTTCACGGTGGTACCGGCACGGACCTGGCTGATTATTTCGGCAACACCAACAACCTCACGATCAACATCGACGACATTGCCAACGATGGCGCTTCCGGCGAAGGAGATGACGTTCGGACCGACGTCGAGAACGTCATCACCGGCACGGGCGCCGACA
>JBBSLV010000426.1:0-3812 GCA_038233535.1 Tepidisphaerales bacterium
GTCAGCAATTCACAGGACTTCTTCGTCTTCCTGCTCGATCTCGTTGAGGTAGGTCAGCGCGCGTTCCAGCTCGCTCTTCAGATGCCGCACGCGCAGGAGGCTTTTCACGCGCGTCAGCAGCTCGATCTTGTTCACCGGCTTGCTGACGAAGTCGTCCGTACCGCACTCGTTGGCCTGCTCGATGTCCCCCAGTTCATTGAGCGCGGTGACCATCAGGATCTGAATGTCGCGCGTCTTGGGATCGCTCTTCAGTCGCTTGCAGACCTGGAAGCCGCTCATCCGCGGCATCATCACGTCGAGCAGGATCAAATCCGGCTTGTGCTCGGCAACCTTCTCCAGCGCGTCGACACCGTCGCAGGCGGTGACGAGCCTCACGGGAAGCGCTTCGAGAAACGCCTGGAGCAGCTCGAGGTTCTGCACGTTGTCATCCACGAGCAGCACCGTGGACTGCGGAAGGAACGACTCCCCCGAGTCCTTCGCGGGGGCAACGGGGGCGGGTGTGGGGTTCGACTGCGATTCCGTCATGTCTGGCGACTCCATCCGGCCGGGGGCAAACGCGCGACTATAAGCGCGGGGAAAATCAGAGTAAAGGAGCCACCAAGGCACGAAAGCAGCTCAGATCAAACGTCTTCTTCGTGCCTTCGTGGCTCCCCCACCCGATGTTCACGGCGCGAAGGCTCGGCTGAGGAACTCATAGCTCTTGCTCACGGCAGTGTGCGGGTCGGCGGTCTCGGTGTAGAGCTCGACCGTGAGGAACCGGTCGTAGTTGATCACGCGCAGCGCGTCGCGGAGTTGCGTCCAGTCGAGCGTTCCACCGGGTGCGCCGGGGATCATGTGGTAGTGCTTGCGGCCGGGGATGTCCTCGACGTGCAGGTTCCAGATCCGACCGGCCAGCAACTTCACCGCGTCGGGGATCGATTCTCCGATCACCTGGCTGTGGCCGACGTCGAGGTTCGCGCCGAACCACGGGTGATTTAGCTTGTCTATCCACTCGCGCAGCTCCGCGGCGTACTCGATGTACAGCCCCGGCTCGCTCTCGATGCCCACCTTGATGTCCAGCGCCCCCGCGCGGTCGAGGATCGGCTTGATCGATTCCGTGAACTGCCCCGCCGCCTTCTCCGGCGGCATCCCGCCCAGCAGACGGCCGCTCGTGATGCTGATGTTCCGCGCGCCGATGTTCTTCGCGAAATCGAGCGATTTGAGGATCAGCCGCGTGCGGTCCGCCCGGTGTTTTTGGTTCGGGCTGATCAGGCTCGGCTCGAAGTACGGCTCCGGCGGCGCGTCCTTCCAGTAGCCGAACGAACAGTTGCAGTTCACGTTGCTGACAGCCAAACCCGTCTCGTCGAGCGCTTTGACAAGCGTATCCGTCAACTTCGCGTCAATGGCATCGGGATAGGCGTGCGGCGCGTCCGCCAGAATCTCGACGCCCGCAAACCCGGCATCCTTGATGGCATGGATCGCATCGATGACGGAAAAGCGCGTGAAGGCGTTGGTGGAAAAGGCGAGCTTCATGATGAACGCGATAGATTAAAGGCAATGAAGCAGCGTGTCATCTTCTCCCCTCTCCCTGTACCTATAGGAAGAGGGACAAGAAGGAGTCACGCGAACGCGGCGGCGTAGCGGTCGATCAGTTGGCGAAGGCGCTCTTCCGGTTGCACGGCGTAGAACAGTTCCCGGTCGAACAGCGGTGCGTCTTCGGCATCGGCGCGTTGCGTTTCGCGCCAATGCGCTTCCCACCGCTTGATGGCCGGATGCTCGTGCCGGGCGGCCGCGAGTTCGCGGTGCATGTTGTAGAACGCTTCGCGGCGCTGCATTGAATACCGCGGGGCGGCGTCGATGGCGGCGACAAGCTCCCGCTTGCGCTCGCCGAGCACGTTGTGTCTTACGCGATGCCCTTCGTGCACGACGCACGGCGTGCAGACACGGCTGCGGCCGACGGCGCCGGGGAAGTAGAGCGTCGCCGTCGTCACGGCAAACGCCGGCGGCTCGATGCCGAAGTGACGCGCGATGAAGCGGTCCGTCACCTGGTCATAGCGCCCTCCGCCGATGCCGTGGATGAACTGGTCGGCGACGATCAGCCGCAGGAAGCACGTCAGCAGCAGCGCGCGAGGCGAGAGCCGCGCGTGATGGTCGCGCAACCATTGCCCGAGCCGCGCCGCAGCGTCCCAGCCGTCGGCGGTTTCGTCGAAGACGAACTCGGCGCCGTTGGGGAGGGTGAGAATCCATCCCCCATTCGTTGCGAAGACGGACGGCCGCGTGCGCTGACCGGTGGCCAGATCGTCGAGCCAGAACGGCACTTCGACTGACGTGTCGAACACCGCCACGTCCGGCATGGGCCGCGTGCGCGTTCGGATCTTCTGCTCGTCGCGGTAGTCGGCCAGGGCGCCGTTGTAGTCCGTCGCGAGTTGCCGCGCCCGGGCAAGCAGGTGATGCACGAACACGAGATACGGCTCGCTCGTCCACAGCGGCGACGTCACCATCGCGTGGTGCCGCAATCCAAGCGTCCAGTCCAGCTCGTGCGTGGCGTTCGTCAGCGCCTGCGGCAGCTTCGCCTGCTCCAGCGACAGCCGGCGCATGGAGGCGTAGAACGCGCCGATCATCGGCTCAAAGCGCCACGGTTTGTTCGCGTCGCGCAGGGCCGCGTCGAGCGTGGCGATGTGGTTTGGCGTCGGCGCTTCGAGCAGCCCGCTCCACTGGGCCGACGTGACCGCGGGATCATCCGT
The DNA here is from genome assembly GCA_038233535.1 of Tepidisphaerales bacterium. Classification (GTDB taxonomy): domain Bacteria; phylum Planctomycetota; class Phycisphaerae; order Tepidisphaerales; family Tepidisphaeraceae; genus DASYWJ01. The sequence continues at coordinate 2,724 of JBBSLV010000426.1, forward strand.
CAGCGGTTCGGAATAGCCCGGCCAGCGCACGTTCAAATGTTTTGGGGAATCCGTGTCGACGGCGAAGTGATACGGCTGGCCGTCGAGTCGGGCCGCGATCTGGTTCGCCAGCACGTCCTTCACCCACACGCCGGGGTGATACAGCTCGGTCTGATGGCCGGACGCGACGATCGGCTGCGCGTCGTCGGCGTGCCCGATCCACGCCCGCTGCCGCTTGCGCAATTCCGACAGCGGCACGCGCTGCAACAGCACCGCGTCAGCCGACGACAAGCGCGCGTGATTCTCGCGCGTGCGCGCGAGCATCTCCCCCGGCTCGGGCCAGATGAGCGGTTGCCCATCCTCGGCCGGTGCCTTCCAATCGGGGTAGGTCGTGGCCGGTGACGGCATAACACGTTTCTGGTTACTCCGGACACCCGCAGGAACAATCGGCGCGGTCGAACTCCGCGTCCTCGGTGATGCGCTCCTGCTCGGACCGCAGCACGGCCAGATAATGCTCAAGCCGGCGGGCCGCGTCGTCGAGCATCCCGCCGAAGTGGCGCGTCGGGTCGTTGTAGATCAGCCGGACGGGAACCTCCCTCACGCGGACGTCGTGATGCCACACCTGCGGCCACAGCTGCATCGGGAATGCATAACCGGGGATGTCGAGCCGCAGCTTGCGCATCGCGCTGACGCGATGGGCCTTGAACCCGCAGAACGAGTCGGTCAGGTTCAGATCGAACAGCTCATTGAGGATTGTCGTGATCGTCGCGTTGATGCTGCGCCGGTCGCCGGGCGGCATGTCGTTGTCGCCGCGCTGCTCCATGTAGCGCGACCCGCTGATGATGTCGGCGTCGTCCATCTCGATGTGCCGGACGAACTCGGGAATCATCTCCGGCTCGTGCTGCTCGTCGCAGTCCATGGTGACGATCCATTCGTACCCCCGGGCGTCGGCATGCGCAAACGCGTCTATGAGAGATTGACCATAACCGCGATTTTCCGGATGGCGGATGAGCTGGATGTCGTGGCGGGACTCAAGGTATTCGCCCGTGCCGTCGGTTGAGCCGTCGTCGATGACGAGGATGTCGCGATGAAACCGCTTGACCTTTTCGA
>JBBSLV010000427.1:0-3810 GCA_038233535.1 Tepidisphaerales bacterium
ATGCTTGCCGATGACGTCCCGCACGTTGCTGCTACGACATAGTCGCCGGCGATATCGGGCTTGATCGTTGCTGTTTCCCCCGAGCCGCTCGCCGATGCCTGCGATATGGACGGTTTGGTAGTAAGCGTCCACTCCGGCTTGCCATTCGGGAATGACGAGTCCTCGGGAAGCGGAATTGCCTTGAGCGTGATTTCTTTATTCAAGCATACCGTTGCTTCGCCCGCGACTTCAGGGTTCGAACCATTCAGGATGACTTTCTGCACCCCAACAGCCGTTACTTCCACCTCGTTCGACTCCGAATGGCACTCCGCCGTGGCTTTGAGTTTATGGTGGCCCGCACCTGGCTTGAATGTGTATTGAGTTGTCGCCGCTGGCTGAGTAGCAGGCAGCGCGGTCCACCCCCCGTAGGGCTGAGTAGTCGTCGGCCTGCTTGCAATCCAGAAGGTGGGCGGGCGGGTTTCATCCGGCGGGGTTTGATCGGCCTTCAGCGTCAGGTCCTCCCCCGCGGCGAGTTCGGTCGGCGTTGCCTCAAGGTCGATCTTCCGCTCCTTCACCGTAATCGTGGTCTTGACCTGCTCAGCCTTCGGTGGGTCGCCCTTCCAGACCCAGAACCCCACCTCGTGGCTCCCCGGCCAGTCGCCCTTAAAGGCGTAGGTCACGCTGCTCACCTCTGTGTAAATGGTGCCCTTCGTCGTCGGTTGTGTCGCGGGCGGATTGAGGGGCTGCGGGTATTCGTGGAACCAGGTCGTTGGATGCGGTCCCTCGGGATTAGGGGCGGTCTTCGAGTACGCATAAACCGTCGTCGGTTCGCACGTGTAGACCGACGACTTGTCGGCTTCCGCGCGGTAGGACGTCGTCACGTTTGGGCCGCCCCCGTCCTGTCCGTACACGGCGTCCAGCGTCACTTGTACGCCGCAGGCGGATACCACGGCGAAGACCACGAACCAGAGGAACTGGCGCATCGGTTACTCCTTCTTTCCTGGGAACGATCCCGTGACGCTCGCGCTTTGCGTGGCCGGCGCAGCGTCGAGCACGCCGAGCCAGTGCGAGGGCGGCAGTTTCCCGCCGTGCTTCTTGCGCTCCTCGGCTTCGCGTGTCGGGAGCACACCCATGAACGACTCCATCCCCATGGCGTCCCGGCCCTCGAACCTGTCCGCGTCGAGCACGCTGTACCGCGCATAGCGGTCGGACCGTTCCTGGAGCCTGCTTCGCGCGCTGGCGAGAAGCGCCTTCCCCTCACCGGTTTTGAGGTGCGACGCGATGGCGCGGACGAGCAGCTCCCCCATCGTGCGCGTTTCGTCAATCGTCAGCCGGCGGCTGGGCGCCTGCGTGTTGCACTCGTAGACGATCGAGAGCGAACCGTAAACGTCGGTCACCCATCCGCTCAGCCGGTCGCGCGCCATGCTCTTGTGCGACGGCTCGCGGCGGACGATGAGGCCGCCCTCCGCGAACGTCGTCGTGATCGCGCGGTGCAATTGCTGGCTCTGCGCCAGTTGATCGGGCCGCATGTCCATGATGTGCGGGAAGAAGTGGGCGTGAGCCTCGCGGGACTCGACGTTGTGCAGGTTGAGCGTCAGGTCGAGTTTGTGCCCGTCGTCCACCCACTTCTTGAGCCAAGCGCCCACGCCATCGACCTCAGGGATGTCGGTGTTCGGACGGAAATGGTGGGTGATCCGATTGCACAGCCCCGCCGCCGCGCCGTCGGGGTCATACAGGGGCAGGAGTAGAAAAATATAGCGATCGCGGGCGAGGCGGGCCTCGGGTTCATCGGAAAGCAAAAAGCGGATCCCCCCGTCGATCACCCACCCAGGGTCCTGCTCATTGGCGTGCTCCCGGCCATAGATGAACACGCACGGCTTGGACGCGGCGAGCGGTCCCCGGTCGCCGATGATGACCATTTGCACGGGCCGGCCCTGCGCGGAGCGGGCAACTTCCTCGACGCGGGCGTGAGGGCTCTTGGCGAACTCGGCCATGTACTTTTCGCTGAGCGACGGCACGAGCGGGTGTTTCATCGCCACGTGGCAGGAGTCGCCGTCGAAGCGGTGGACGATGGAGAACTGCTTTTGCCCAGCCGTTTCCTCGTTCCACGTGCTGTGGATGAAGTCCCAACCGTCGTCGTTCGTCGTCTCATCGATTTCAAACGCGGCAGGGTCGTCGAGCGGCCTGGAGGAAGTAACGGGCCAGAGCGTGGTCCAGTTGCCCGCGTGGCTGGCGTTAATCAGGTCCACGCGCACGAGCTTGCCGCCTGCCCCTTCAACCTTGAACAGGAAGAAGTTGCCCATCTCCGACCCGGCCATGTCGATCGTGAAGTGCGAGTTGGAGAGCTTGCTAACCGGCAGGTTTTCCGAGCCTTCAAAGCCGGTGGAGACGACGATGTTGGGAGCCTCCCCGCGCTGGTCCTGCTCGACGCGGGCCGCTTCCAGCGCCGGCGCTTGCGGCACCTCGGCCAGCGGCACGCGCAGGGCCGCCTGGCGGACGGAATCGGGGCTTTGCGGCCGCCGCGCCGCGGCATGGGTTCGCCCGGGCGCGAGCGGAATCGAAGGGTTGGGGGCGATTGGCTGCGTGGCCGGGGGCGGCGCGACAACCTGCTCCGAGGAATCGCGCAACCCCCAGACGACGAGGGAGACCCCTGCGATCCCGAAGAGAATCCAAAAGCCCGCGTACACGCTTCGTGTGGAAATCGAACGACCCATTTTTGCTACGCCGCGTATGAAGAAATGATCCCGCAAACCGCCAAGGCGACGGTAACACACGTGGGAGGAACGGCAAGACAAAAATAATAAATTTGTGCTGGCGACGGGCGCGGATGGCATTTACGGTTGCTTCGCTCATGCCGATCAATGAGTTCAAATCGTGGCATTGGATCGTCATCGGGATCATCGTGGGGATCGCGCTGGCGTCCGTACGATTGAGCTTTCCTGTGGACGAGCGTGACGGCGCGGCGCAGCACATCAGCGTCGCCCGCTTCGTGGAGAAGCTGCACGCCGCGCCGCTCGACGGACGGCCGGCGCTGCGGCGCATCGTCGTCCACCCGCCGCGCCAGCGCGACACCGAGGACGGCCCGCGTCGCGTCCACTATGTGATGGGCGAACTGCTCGGCGCGAACGGCACCGGCGGGTACGCGCCGTTCGCGCTGTACGCCGAAACACCGTTCCGCCCCTCGCGCAGCGCCACGGCCCCGCACGCGAACTATTCCGTGCTGCATTTCCTCGCCGACGCGAATCGCGCCGGGCTGTCAATCGACTATCGCTACGGTTGGTGGGAGACGCCCAGGATGATTATCGCGCTCTGGGGCGGCGGGAGCGTGCTGCTGATCGGGGGTATCTGGCCGATCGTGCTGAACGTGCTGATCGGGGCGGGGTTCGGCGCGAAGCAAGCCGAGGAAGCTGAGGATGATCTGTCGCGCTTTGGGGCGGGCAAAGCGGAGGCGAAGCGGTCGGCTCCCGCGCCGCAAACGTCGGGGTGGGATCTGACGGAGGAGGAGATCGCGCAGTTGGGGGCGATTCCCGCGGCCGCACCGGAGCAGCCATCGCGGCTGGCGGTGAAACGGCTGGCGAGCGACGCGGTCACCGAGCCACCCCCGCCAACGCCCGATGGCCCGCACGAATATCGCGGGGAGTTCTATCCCGTCGAGAAGCCGACGAAAGCGCCCGGAGATCGGGAATGACGCGCCTCCGCGTCCGACACGGGCAGCCGGAGGCGCGGGCGCGCGCTTCACGCCGCCTGCGCAAGCGGCGCTTCGGCGGGGATCGGCGGGAGCATTCCGCCGCGGAACCGGACGTGGCGTTTGAGTTCGGCGACGCCTTCGGG
>JBBSLV010000428.1:0-3799 GCA_038233535.1 Tepidisphaerales bacterium
GGCGTGGGCTTCTGCTGCCACACCTGGAGCGACGCGTTTTCCGTGTACAGCAGCACCTCATACTTCAGCTTCGTCTCCCACAGGTTGCGGCTGTTCAACTGCGACGCGAAATTCGCCACCTCGCAGTAAACGACAACCGGGTGCTTCTGGCCGAACGGGAAGCGCGTCGAAGCAAACGGGACGTACACGCCGAACTGTGTGACGTCGCGGCAGAGGACGAGGTTGGGGACGACAAGCGTCGTCTGATGACGGACGCGCTCGCCCATCTCGACGAGCGGCCCGATCTTCTGCCCGAGCAGCGCGTTGCCGCCCGTGCGGATGCCGTGGCGGAAGTTGCTCAACCCGTCGAGGACGGCCGAGACGATCTCGCGGTCCTCCTGCGGGAGCGGCGCGATCGCATCCAGCTCGGGGACCGGCTGGTCGTTGAGCATCTGAAGCAACTGGTAATCCAGATGCGCGGCGACGTCGAGCGGATCGGCCTTCATCCGCTCCGCCAGCTGTCGGCCAAGCGTGTCCGACGACGCCAGCAACTCCGCCACCTGCGGGCGCGGCGGGGCGACGACCGGCGGCTTGACGTCAACGATCGGGGTCGTCAGCGCGGCAGGCCGCTCGCCGGCGGCGGGGATGTGCTGCGCCTGATTGGCCGTCGCGGGGGCGGTGTCGAGGAGCTGGTGGATGGCCGGTTTCTGCTCCGTCGCGCCGGGGGCCGGGGGTTGGGCGATGGCGGGGCTCTGCGGGGTTGACTGCGCGGGCGGGAGCTGACGGGGGTCGGCGAAGACGACTTCAGACGATTTCGCGGGGGTGATAACCGGGGCGGGGGGCTTGGTTCCCTGCGCAATGGTCACTTCCGGCGCGGGCGGCGCGGGCATAGGGGGCTGCACGGGCGGCGCCGGTTTCGGCACGGCCCCGGCCGCTCGGGCGGCGGACCCCTCCGCGGCGCGGGCGGCGAGCAACCGCTCGATCTCTTCCGCGTAGGATGCCGTCTTCTGCGCGAGAATGTCTTCCGTCTTCCCCGTGCCCAGGTTCAGGTCGGTGTGCTTCTCCGCAGCGGAGTCTGCCTCGGCGTTGTTCTGCGCCAACTGCGAGAACCGCTCGACCTGCTGAGGCTGCTCCTCAACCGGATCCGTCGGCGGATGCTGTTTGGCACATCCGGTAATCGATATCGAGACGAACAGCGCGCCGGCGCCGAGGAAATGGCGGTAGGTCATAGTCCCATCCTTGATGTGCGTCGCCGGCGATCCTTCGCCAGCCTGCCCAGATTTCAGCCCGCGCGTACTATACCCCCGCGTTAAGAATCAACAAGCACCCCGTCAACCCTTTCAACTTGATACCGAACCTTGACACCCCTGGTCCGCAGGCTATCTTACCTCCCACTAAACCCCCGAACGGGGTTTTAGCCGTCGAGAGGTTCGGCGAAAGCCGAAAGGGTAGGCGAGTCCGTCAAACCACCCCGTCTCCGCCGCGTATAATCACACGACGGAGATCCCCTTCCGACGTCCGTCGCTATTACCCGGTAGTGTAACGGTAGCACAACTGGTTTTGGTCCAGTTCGTCTAGGTTCGAATCCTAGCCGGGTAGCTTCGTCAGTAGGCAGTAGGCAGAGAAGAGCGACGTGCCTCTTTCTCCCCTGTGCCTACTGCCTACTGCCTACTTTTTATGTCCACGACTAGCTTCGTCAGTAGGCAGCGCGCAGTAGGCAGAGAAGAGCGACGTGCCTCTTTCTCCCCTGTGCCTACTGCCTACTGCCTACTGCCTACTTTTTATGTCCACCACCGCCATCATCCTCGCCGCCGGAAAATCGACTCGGATGAAGTCGAATCGGCCCAAGGCCATGCACGAGGTATGTGGGCGGCCGATCCTCGACTACATCCTTCGGGCGTGCTGGGATGCGGGCTGCCGGCGCGTGATGGTCGTCGTCGGGCACGGCAAGGACGAGATCATCAGCGCGTTTGGGGACGACCAGCGGATCGTCTGGGTCGAGCAGACGGAGCAGCTCGGGACCGGACATGCCGCGAAGATGTGCGAGCCGGAATTGAAAAAGATGCCCGCCGGCGATGTTTTTCTCCTCGCCGGCGACGTCCCTTTGCTTCGTGGCGAAGTGCTGACGACGCTCCTGCGGGCGCATCGCGAAGAGAAAGCCGCCGCGAGCATGGCGACGGCGGTGCTGGATGATCCGTTCGGGTACGGGCGCATCGTGCGCGATGAGGCGGGGAACTTCGCCGACATCGTCGAGCAGGTCGACTGCACGCCGGAGCAGCGCGAGATCAGGGAAGTCTTCCCGAGCTACTACTGCCTCCGGGTGGAAGACCTCCTGCTGGCGCTGTCGAAGCTGAAGAACGAGAACAAGAAAAGCGAATACTACCTGACGGACGTCTACGGCATCCTCCGGCGCGAGGACCGGAAGGTCGTGGCGGTGCAGGCGGTGACGGAAGAGGACGTGATTGCGCCGAACACGCGCCAGCAGTTGGCCGAGGCGGACGCGGTCATGCAGGAGCGGATCCAGCGCACGCTCCGCGACGCCGGCGTCACCATCGTCAGCCAGCAGAGCACGTACATCGAATCCGGCGTGTCGATCGGGCAGGACACGCTCGTTCACCCGTTCACGTTCATCGGGCGCGGCGCGAGCATCGGGCACGAGTGCGTGGTCGGGCCGTTTGCGTCCATTCCGCGCGACAGCATCGTGCCGGAGCGAACCACAATCGCCGGCAACGTCTCGGCCGAGACGGCGACCCTCGAAGGCGGGAGCTACAGCGCGTGAGCAAAGCCGACGCCGACCAGTTGAAAGTCTTCTCCGGCCGGGCCAATCCCGAGCTGGCGAAGAAGATCACCGACCACCTGCAAATCCCCATGGGGCGCGGGCGCACGGAGCTGTTTCCCGACGGGGAGTTGCTCGTGAAGGTCGACGAGGACGTGCGCGGGCGCGACTGCTACATCGTGCAGTCGACGAGCCACCCGGTGAACGCGCATCTCATGGAATTGATGATCTGGATCGACTGCCTGAAGCGCGCCAGCGCGTCGCGCGTGACGGCCGTCATTCCCTACTTCGGCTACGCCCGCCAGGACCGCAAGGACGAAGGCCGCACGCCGATCACCGCCAAGCTGGTCGCGAACTTGATCGAGCGCGCCGGCGCCGACCGCGTGGTATCGGTCGATCTGCACGCCGCCCAGGTGCAGGGATTCTTCGACATCCCGGTGGATCACCTCAACGCCGGGCCGGTGCTGAGCAAGTGGTTCAAGAGCTTGAAGCTTTCCAACCGCGTGTTCGTCTCGCCGGACGTCGGGAACGTCAAGCGGGCGCAGGTTTACGCCAACACCCTGGGCGGCGACATCTGCATCATCGACAAGCGCCGCAAGAGCGGAAAAGACATCGAGGCCAAACAGATCATCGGCGAAGTCGAGGGCAAGAACGTGCTGATGGTCGACGACATGATCACGACGGCGGGCACGATGACCGAGGCGGTGAAGATTTTGAAGAAAAACGGCGCGCTGGACGTGTTTATCTCCGCCACCCATGCCGTCTTCGCCCCGCCGGCGATGGAGCGGCTGGGCAACTGCCCGTTCACGAAGCTGGCCGTCACCGACACGATCCCCATCGGCAACCGCTGCGAGGGAATCAAGGACCGCATGGAAGTGCTCAGCGTCGCCGGCCTGCTGGGCGATGCGATCCACCGCATCCACCACAACGAGTCGGTCAGTGCGCTGTTTAAGAATGATTCTGGAAGAGCATTGAGCGAGTGAGAGAGTTGCCAGTTGTTAGTTGTCAGTTGCCAGTAAAAGGCAGCCGGCTGATTTCACTGGA
>JBBSLV010000429.1:0-3795 GCA_038233535.1 Tepidisphaerales bacterium
AACTGGTCCGGTCAGTTGCTCGCCGACGACGGGCGGTGGCGCTACGGCACGCCGCCGACGGGCAACGCCAACTACGCCTGGAGTCAGCGCTTCATCCACCACCTCGCGCCGCCGAACGCGCACGGCGGGGGCGTCGCCGGCTTCGTCATGGCCAACGGCTCGCTCTCGACGGCCTCCGGTGGCGAGGGCGAGATCCGCCAGCGCATCGTCGAGGCGGACCTCGTGGATTGCATCGTGGCGCTCCCCGCGCAGCTTTTCCTCACCACCAGCATCCCCGCCTCGCTCTGGTTCCTCACCCGCGACAAGACGGGCGGCAACCTGAAAGGGGGCGGGCGCGACCGCAGCGGCGAAACGCTCTTCATCGACGCGCGCAAGCTCGGCACCATGGAGACGCGCAAGCTGCGCGTGCTCACCGGCGGCGGCGACGGCGGAACCCCGCTCGCCGACGGGCTGAGCGACCCCAAAGCTGACTCGGACATCGGCAGCATCGTTTACGCCTTCCGCCAGTGGCGGGGTGAGCCCGCGCCCGCGTGGTGGAACGAGACCGCGCACGGCGCCTGGGAGTACCGCGACATCCCCGGCTTCTGCAAGAGCGAGACGATTGAGGGCATCGGCAAGCACGGCTTCGTGCTCACCCCCGGCCGCTACGTCGGCGCCGAGGAGCAGGAGGATGATGGCGAACCGTTCGCGGAGAAGTACCCGCGGCTGCTGGCGGAACTCGAGGAGTGCTTTGGCGAGGGGGAGCGGTTGATGGGGACCGTGCGGGAGCAGCTGGCGGGGATTAGCGATGCCGACTGAGTGGAACGAGCTATCCCTCTCAGAGGTGTGCTCTTACATCGGTCGCGGCGCTGCCCCGGCCTACACCGAGAACCGCGGCGTTCTCGTCCTGAACCAGAGGTGCGTTCGCGATCAGAGGATTGATTTTTCTTTGGGGCGCAGAACTGATCCGGATCAAAGGCCCGTTGCTACCGAACGGATGCTTCGCCGGTTCGACATTCTCGTGAACTCGACCGGCGTGGGCACGCTTGGCCGCGTTGCGCAGGTACACAAGCTGCCCGAACCCGCGACAGTTGACAGCCACGTCACGATTCTCCGGTCGGCACTGCAGATTGTCGATCCTCACTACCTCGGATACGCAATCCGGTCCGTGGAGGCAGACATTGCAGCGCTCGGCGAAGGTTCGACTGGCCAGACCGAGCTCGCGCGAACCCGCCTTGGCAGTGTTGTGATCCCAGTTCCCCCTCGCGACGAACAACGCGCCATCGCCGCTGCCCTCGGCGCCCTCGACGACAAGATCGAGCAGAACCGGCGGACGGCGCAGGCGCTGGAGCGGCTGGCGCGGGCGATCTTCCGGGCGTGGTTCGTGGACTTCGCGCCGGTCAAGGCCAAGGTCGCCGGCGCGGCCGGCTTCCCGTCCATGCCGCAGGAGGTCTTTGGCGCCCTGCCCATGCGCTTCGTAGAGTCGAAGATCGGGCCGGTGCCGGAGGGGTGGGAGGTGAAGGCAATCGCGAAGATTGCCACATTCCTCAACGGGTTGGCACTTCAGAAGTACCCGCCGCGCGGTGACAGCGAAGATCTGCGAGTGATCAAAATTGCTCAGCTCCGCAAGGGTTCAACCGACGGCGCCGCTTGGGCAAACGGCGACGTGCCTGCGCAGTATGTGATCGACGATCGCGATCTGCTGTTCTCATGGTCGGGCACCCTTGAGGCGGAATTCTGGTTCGGGGGAAGCGGCGCGCTGAATCAACATCTCTTCAAAGTGACGTCATCCCATTACCCGAGTTGGTTCTGCTTCCTGTGGATTCGCCAGCATCTGCCATGGTTTCGCGCCATTGCAGCAAGCAAAGCAACGACTATGGGGCACATCAAGCGCGAGCACCTGCAAGAGACGCAGGTGGTTATTCCTGCGGCTGACGTACTTCGAGCAGCAGACGGAGCCATCGGCCCACTCCACGACCTACACGCCCACGTAATGCTAGAATCACGGGATCTGGCTGGCGTGCGCGATTTCCTTTTGCCCAAGCTGCTGTCTGGAGAGGTTCGGGTACAAGATGCGCGGGGGCTGAATGGCCAGTCTTGATCGACCTTTTGAACTTCATAGTTGTCGGAAGCTATTCGAACTCTATCCGAGCTCCACATCCCTGCGACCTGCGGTCGAGGTCATCGAGCGGACGATCCAGAATGAGCCCGGAATTGCTTTTGCGCACTGTCGGGGCTTGCTCGAGACCGTATGCATCACGATTCTCACGGATCGCGGCACCGACGTCCCGCCTAACTCCAAACCTAATTGGCTAATGTCACGGGCGGTCCAGTCATTGAACTGACCGCGATGAATCCCGACGATAAAGATGCTGAGCGTGGTGTTGCGGGTGTATTGAAGGGTCTGAATCTACTGGTCGACGGAGTTGTGGCCTTGCGCAACAGTCAGGGAGTCGGCCCACATGGCCGGGACGCGTTGGAGAACCTTCTTTCCATCGAGTACGCGATCCTGACCGCAACTGCGGTCGATGCGGCGGTTGGCCTCATGTTCAGGCTGCACCAAGAGCAAATCGGCCGAGACCCGATTAACTACCTTCGATTCGGAGTACACCCCGACTTCGATGAGTACCTGGACCGCGAGTATCCCGACATCGTCATCGAAGAGGTGCCAATCAGCGCCAGTCAGGCGCTCTATAGCCAAGATCGTCTGGCATATCGCAAGAGTCTCGTCGAGTTTCGTGGCCACTCCGGCGAAGGCGAAGACGAAATTGGGGAAGGTGAACGCATGCCGGAGGCTTCCGATGGATGAATTGACCGCCGAACTTGCGGCCACCGCATGGTTTGAATCAGTCCAGATTCATGTCTTGCTGGGCGCCGACCTGACGGACGAACGTCACTCCGGCACGAACAACCTGATTCTAGGCACCGTCCTGAGCGGAGCTGCCAAGCGGCTCAATCCCGACCTGCCACACGACACGATCGAAGGGGTCGTCCGAACGCTCGCTCGCCCGCCGCACCCCACGCTGATCCAGAACAACCGCTGGTTTCACCGGCTGCTCACCGACGGCGTCGAGGTCGAGTACCGCGACGTGAAGAGCGGTGAGACGCGCGGTGGCCGCGTGCGTCTGGTGAATTTCGACAATCCGGTCGCGAACGATCTGCTGGTGGTGCGCCAGCTCACCGTGACCGGGCCGTCGGGCAAGGTCATTCGCCCGGACCTGACCGTGTTCCTGAACGGGCTGCCCATGGCGGTAATCGAGCTCAAGGACCCGACCGACACGCGCGCAGACCTCGGCGCCGCCATCGACCAGCTCGAACGGTACATGCAGGTCGCGCCGGAGCTGTTCATGCCGAACCTGGTGCTGGTCGCCTCGGACGGCATGCTGACGCGCGTCGGCTCGATCACCAGTGCCCGCAGCCGCTTCATGCCATGGCGGCCGCTAAATGACGATGACGGTGGCGCGCCAACGCTCGAGGCGCTGATCCGGGGCCTGTTCGAGCCGCGCGCGCTGACGGACTATCTGCAAAGCTGCGTCGTCATCGAGGAAGACGAACGCGGTAATATCGCCAAGAAGGTCGCGGGCTACCACCAGTTCCGCGCCCTGCGCAAGGCGCGTGCGAGCGTGCTCGAGCACCTGAAGCCGCCCGTCGGCGATGGCGACGGGCGCGGCGGCGTCATTTGGCACACGCAGGGCTCGGGCAAGTCGCTCACCATGCTGATGCTGGCCGGCGCGCTGATCCGCGAGCCGCGGATGGCCAACCCGACCGTTGTCATGATCACCGACCGCAACGACCTGGATGACCAGCTCTTCGATA
>JBBSLV010000430.1:0-3789 GCA_038233535.1 Tepidisphaerales bacterium
CGCCGGCGACGCGCCGGCGCTTAATCATTGGGAACGACGACTACGTCGCTTCAACCGTCTCCGCCTGCTTCGCCGCCAGGGCGCGCTCGTGGCGAATTTTGTTCGGGTTGCGCTTGGCGACGCCGATCAGCTTGCGCATGTTCTTGGCGATGGTCTCGTGGAGAATCGCCGGGCGACCGAGCTTGCGGCGCTTCTTGGCCGGGCGGGCGCTCATCAGGTGCGAGGTCAGCGAGTGACCGCGCTTGAGCTTGCCGGTCTTGGTGACCTTGAAGCGCTTGGCGACCGCCTTGTTGGGCTTGAACTTGTAGGCCATTGGATGCTTTCCGTAAATAAAACCGCCCCTCCGTCGAGGGGGGCGGGGATGATAACAATCGGTTGTCGGGACGTCCAGCGCGGAAGTTCCCCGCTTTCCGCTTGCGACTTAGCGGGCGTCGAGGCTCCAACAACATCGCCTCATTCGCAAAGCCGCAAGCGGCGGATCACCGTGCGACCGGCGCCGGAGCTTGCGCGGGCGCCGGAGCTTGCGACGGCACCGAACGTTGCGGGATGTTCATTCCGCTGCCCGCCCCGGTCGGTCCGCCCGGACGGGCAGCCGCGGGGGTCGTGCCGCCCAGGACCGGGCGCGGGGCGCCGGGGGCTTTGTGGTCCGGCTGGAGCACCAGCGTCATCCGCCGGCCTTCCATCTTCGCGTCGCGCTCGACCTTGCTGACGGGCCAGAGCTCTTCCTTGATCTTGCGGAAGATGTCGCGCCCCAGCTCCTGGTGGGCCATCTCGCGACCGCGGAACTGGAGGGTGAACTGGACCTTGTTGCCCTCTTTGAGAAACTCGCGGGCGTGATCGATCTTGATTTTCAGGTCGTGGTCCCCGATTTTCACGGTGCGCATCTTCAGCTCTTTGAGCTGCCCGGCGCGCGAGCTGGCGCGGGACTTGTCTTCCTTCTTCTGCTGCTGATAGCGCCACTTGCCGTAGTCCATGATCCGGCAGACGGGCGGGCGCGCGGTGGGCGCAACCTCGACGAGGTCGAGCCCGGCGTCCCGCGCCATGCGCAGAGCCTCTGCGGTCGACGTGCTGCCGAGTTTCTCGTCCGCAGCGTTGATCAGGAAAATCGGCGAAATGCGAATCTGCTCGTTGTGGCGGAAGTTCGTAGAAATGGCGTTGGTCTCCTCAAAACGTCTTTCGTTCGACCCGCAAGCACTCGCCTGCGGGTTCTCATCTGTGCGGACTACCTAAGCACAAATGATTGAGCCACCAATGAAGACGGTCAACCCGGCTCAAGAGTTCCGTTTCTCTTACCCGTGTCGCTCCGATTGCATTCGTGGCTGCACGGCAATTCCTTCAGTCGCCTTGGCGGTGCAACGGCCATGCCGGTTGCGGGTTCCGTCCAATAATGGCAATCGACGCGATTTTTTGCAAGGTTTGTTTCGGGAAATTGAGCCGAACAGTGACGTGCGAACTGCTGCGTCGAGCTATGCCACACCGGCGGCTCCCGCCGACGGCTAAAAGCTGTCGCACGTCGAATGCCCCTCGTCCGTCCGGCGGAAGCCCGCGGGCGAGCCACGTCGGAGGCTCGGTGCCGCCGGTCACCTCGCGATTTCTTCCGCCACCCCCGCCGACGGCTAAAAGCTGTCGCACGTCCAACGCCCCTCGTCCGTCCGGCAGGTTGTAGCCGCCGGCGGAAGCCCGCGGGCGAGCCATGACGGAGGCTCGGCGCCGCCGGTCACCTCGCGATTTCTTCCGCCACCCCCGCCGTCGCGGGGGCGACGCCTTTTGTCGCGATCTCCTGCTCGGCGCGCTGCACGAACTCCTCCAGCGCCATCTGGCCCTGGTCGGGCTTGTCTGCGTTACGCGGGGTGCGGACCGACACCTTGCCCGCCTGGGCTTCCTGCTCGCCGACGATCAGGAGGTACGGGATCTTCCCCATCGACGCGTCGCGGATTTTCGACCCCACCTTCTCCGGCCCAAACCACGGGTCGGCGCGCAGCCCGGCGGTCTTGAGGGCATCGACCACCTTTTGCGCATAATCAAGGTATTTTTCGCTGATCGACAGCACCGCCACCTGCACCGGCGCCAGCCATAGCGGGAACGCGCCTGCGAAGTGTTCCGTCAGCACGCCGATGAACCGTTCCATCGACCCGAACGGGGCGCGGTGAATCATCACCGGAGGATGCGGCTTGTTGTCCGCGCCGACGTACGACAAATTGAACCGCTGCGGAAGCTGGTAATCGACCTGCACGGTCCCAAGCTGCCACTCCCTGCCGATCACGTCCTTCACGACGAAGTCGATCTTCGGCCCGTAAAACGCGGCCTCCCCGGGCTCACGGGTAAACGTCACGCCAAGCGACTCCGCGGCATTGAGACACGCGGCCTCGGCGCGATCCCACTGGCCCGCATCACCGACGTACTTGTTGCTGTCGGGATCGCGCAGCCCGACGCGCACGCGATAGTTGTCCATGCCGAGCGTGCCCAGCACGATTTTCACCAGTTCCAAGCATCCCTGCACCTCCGCGGCGACCTGCTCCTCGGTGCAGAACAGGTGCGCATCGTCCTGCGTGAACCCGCGGACGCGGGTCATGCCGCCCAGCTCACCGGATTTTTCCCAGCGATACACCGTGCCGAATTCCGCCAGGCGCACGGGCATCTGCCGGTAGCTGCGCTGCTCGCTGGAGAAGATCTTGATGTGCATCGGGCAGTTCATCGGCTTGAGCAGGTAGCCGTCGATCTCGCCCGTCTCCATCCGGTTGGACAGCTCCCCGCACCCGCAGTTTTCCTTGGCCAGCATCTCGATCATCTCGCGATCGACCAGCGGCGGGAACTGGCTCTCGCGGTAGTACGGATAATGCCCGCTGGTTTTGTACAGCCCCAGCCGTCCGATGTGCGGGGTGAACACCTGCTGATACCCCTGGCGGCGCAAATGCTCGCTGATGAAGTTTTGCAGTTCCTGGCGCACAATCGCGCCGTTGGGCTTCCACAGCACCAGCCCCTGCCCCACCGCGTCGTCAATGGTGAACAATCCAAGCTGCGGGCCGAGCAACCGGTGGTCGCGCTTTTTCGATTCTTCGAGCACCTTCAGGTGTTCATCGAGCTGCTTCTTGTCGAAGAATGCGGTGCCGTAGACGCGCTGGAACCGATCACTGGTGACGTCGCCGTGCCAGTTGGACGCCGCGACGCTCATGACCTTGAATCCCTTGATCTTCCCCGTCGCCGGGACGTGCGGGCCTTGGCACAGGTCTTCCCAGTTTTCATCTTTCTTGCCGGTGACGTACCAACTCAGCGAACGTGAACCTCCGTCGATCGCACGCTGCGCGTTGTCGATTTTGTACTTGTTGCCTTCCTGGTTCAGCCGCTCCATCCCCTCGTTCGGCTGAAGATCATAGCGGGTGAACGGCCGGTTCTCGGCAACGATCTTCTCCATTTCCTTCTCGATGCGCGCGAAATCATTGCTGGAGATCGGCTGATCGAGCGCGATGTCGTAATAGAAGCCCGTCTCCAGCGCCGGCCCGTACGCGAGCAGCGCCGCCGGCCAGATGCGCTGGATCGCCTCGGCCATCACGTGGGCGGTGCTGTGACGGAGCACGAGCAGCGCTTCGGGATCGCGATCGGTCAGGATCGAAACGGTGTGCGACCCCGCCAGCGGATAGGAGAGGTCAACGACCTTCCCATCCACCTTCCCCGCCACGGCGGCCTTGGCCAATCCCCGGCCGATCGACTCGGCCAATTGCATGACGGTGCTGCCGTCGGGAAGTTCGCGCACGCTGCCGTCGGGGCAGGTCAGCCCGACCTCGCCCGCAG
>JBBSLV010000431.1:0-3781 GCA_038233535.1 Tepidisphaerales bacterium
AGTTACCAGGGGTTGCTCAGACACATGATCCTGTGCGGAGCCGTCATGCTGTTCGTCGCCGAGCAAACCACTCGGCTCCGGGGGGAAAAATCCGGACCTGACGATGGAGCAGACCGCCCGCGCCCTCAACGCCGTCTGCCGGCGATGGCTGCACCGTCGCCGGGACTCACCGGAGTTTGAGCACGTCGCGACCGTCATCCGATACCACCAGGCCCGCAACAACGCGGCGAAGCGATCGAGGCTACGATCGGTTCAACGAACGACGTAGCGCTGTAGTGTTAAAGGCAATGGTTCTGCCCGCAGAGCAATATGGCAAAGTCGAAAGCCTCCACAAGAAAGCCTGCTGCCTCGGCGGGACTTTTCGAGGCATTTCTTCAAATGGACGGCTCGGTCCAAAGAGGTGTGAAGGTCACGATGACCCAAGCCGAGGCGATGCGCAAAGCCGGTAAAAATGTGGTTGTGTGTGGCTCCGATGGAAATGCTAATCGGCAACGGGCTCATTCGATTGAGACCAATGCAAACGGAAACGCGAAATAGTGTGGACCGCACCCAAACGCAGGGCGAAATGCGCTATGGCATTTTCAACCGGTGACCCGGCCGCCCACAGGACACACCTTCTATGAATGGGGTGCGCGACATGCCATCTGACGTCGCCATGCGATACTTCACCCCTGATCTCTTCAAGCAAATCAACTCGCGGGACGAGAAGGTTGTTGAGCGCGCTCAGGTAGCGTGGGAATCCGCAATCAGCGAGTACCAAGTGCACCTCGATTCGATTCGAGAAGGCATGCCGACAGCCGTTAGACAGCTGTCGAGCATTTCGCTACACGATTGGGACGTCGTACCGATTGAAGATGCGATCGGCCCGCAACCTGCGACGATCGCTTCTCTGCCGCCACAGTTGTGGTTGCAACTGGCCGTCATTCCCATACGGCACGAAGAGCAGATGATTGTGCTGCTCTACACGTTGTGGGATCAGCTTCGGACATTGCCCCCCATCAATGAATGGCCGTTTACCACTGTCGGCAAACACTGGCTCTATGATGAACTCGATGCCGTGAAGACCCGGGAGGGGCTTTACCTGCATCGCATCCTGTTCAGTGACGGGTCCGTAAGCGAGATCCCTTTCAGTGGTTGCTCGCTGATTCGTTTTCCCTCCACGTCTTCAGCGGCCCGAGGGGTGAGGCCCACTTCGGATTTCAAACCAAAACGGAAACTGGCATAGTGGGAACGGGGAAATCATGCCTGACCTTGCCGACGGTGAATCGACCGAGATGAAAGGCTCCGGCGTCAAGCCGTACGTGCTGAAGAACACCGGCGGCGTCTACTCCTGCTCGTGCCCGGCGTGGCGGAACCAGTCCACCGCCATCGAGCGGCGCACGTGCAAGCACCTCCGCCGCCTGCGCGGGGATGCGGCCGAGGAAGCGCGCCTCGGGGGCGTCCTGCCACAGAAGCCCGAGAAGAAAAAGTCGGCGGAGGGCGACGAAGCGGACGTCGCCGGCCCCCCGCTGCTCCTGGCAGAGAGCTGGGACAACGCCGCCGATCTCTCCGGGTGGTGGATGAGCGAAAAGCTTGACGGCGTCCGCGCGTACTGGGACGGCAAGCAGTTTCTCTCCCGCCAGGGCAACCTGTTCCACGCGCCCGACTGGTTCATCGAGGGGATGCCCGACGTCCTGCTCGACGGCGAACTGTGGATCGACCGGAAAAAATTCCAGCGCACGGTCAGCGTCGTCCGGAGGCAGGACAAGTGCGATCTGTGGAGCGAAGTGAAGTTCCTCGTCTTCGACGCCCCGAGCGCGGGCGGCGGGTTCGAGGAGCGCGTCGCGTTCATCCGGGAAACGCTCGCGTCGCGCAAAACGCCGCTGACGTTCGCGCACCCGCACGAGCACCAGTTGTGCAAGGATCTCGACTGCCTCCGCGCGGAGCTTTCGCGCGTCGAAGCGCTGGGCGGGGAAGGGCTGATGCTCCGCCGGCCGCGGTCGAAGTACGAAGCGGGTCGATCCAGCACGCTGCTGAAGGTGAAGCGCTTCCACGACGCCGAAGCGATCGTCACCGGCCACCAGGACGGTCTCGGCAAACACAAAGGCCGGCTCGGCGCGCTGCTGGTGAGACTGCCGAGCGGCGTGACGTTCGCCGTCGGCACCGGCTTCAGCGACCGCGAGCGCTCCGCTCCGCCCCCGATCGGCGCGACAATCACGTTCCGCTACCAGGAACTGTCCGACGGCGGCGTCCCTCGATTCCCGAGCTATGTCGCTGTGCGGTTCGATGTCCCTCAACCGAAGGAGCTCGTCATGACAATGCCTGGCGATGGCAAACCCCGTCACTTTGAGTTCGTCGAAGGCACTTCAAGCAAATTCTGGGCGATCACGCGCGCCGGCCGCGACGTCACGACCCATTGGGGCCGCATCGGCACGGCGGGGCAGAGCAAGACGAAGACGCTCGCCGACGAAGCGGCCGCGACGAAGGAGTACGACAAGCTCGTCGCGGAGAAGACGAAGAACGGCTACCTCGAGCAGTAATGTCGCGCGGATGGCGAGTACAATCCGCCGCCTGTGACCCCACCACGCATTAACCTCTCGTCGCCGCTTGATCCCGCGCAAGCGACCGACACGTGGTCCTGCGGGTTCCTCAACCCGCGGTGGGATCTGCGCTGCGACGCGCGCACGCTGCGCGTCGAAGCCCGCGCCGGCGCTTCAATCTTCAAATCGTGGGACGACCCACTCGAGGCGCTCGCGTGGATGACGCGCACGTTCGCCAACGACAACGGACGCTGGATCGGGCACATCGGGTACGACTTCGGGCGGATCTTTGAGCCGGCGTGGGTCACGCAATCGATCCCGCCCGACACGCTGCACCTCCCGCTGTTTCGCTTCACGTATTGCACGCCCACCGGGGAGCGGCGGACGTACGCGCCGGAGCCAAACCACCGCACGACGGACGCGCCGCTGACGAGCGGCTTCACGCGGCAGCGCTACGAAGCCGCCGTGCGCCGGGCCATCGAGTACATCGCCGCCGGCGACGTGTTCCAGGTCAACCTGTCGCAGCGCTTCACCGCCGGCCTGACGACGCAGCCGGCGTACATCTACCAGTGGCTGGTGCGCAACGCGCCGGCCCGCTACGGCGCGTACCTCAACTACGACGACTATTGCCTCATCTCCAACTCACCCGAGTTGTTCCTGAAAATCGACGACCGGCACGTCATCACACGCCCCATCAAAGGCACCCGCCCCCTCGGGGATGGGATGGCCGATGAGCTGCTGGCCAGCGCCAAGGATGCCGCCGAGCTGAACATGATCGTCGATTTAGAGCGCAACGACCTGGGCCGCGTCTGCCAGACCGGCACCGTCCGCGTCACCCAGCCGCGGCACATCGAACAGCACCCCACCGTCTACCACGGCGTGGCCACCATCGAGGGCACGCTGCGCGAGGACGTGACGCTGATCGACGTCCTGCGCGCCACGTTCCCCGGCGGGAGCGTGACCGGCGCGCCCAAGATCCGCGCCATGCAGATCATCGACGCGCTCGAACCCGTACGCCGCAACGCATACTGCGGCGCGATCGGGTACGTCGCGCGGGACGGGAAGTGTGAATTCAACCTCGCCATCCGCACGATGACCGTGCGCGACGGGCTGATCCACATCCCCGTCGGCGGCGGGATCGTCGCCGACTCCGACCCCGCCGCCGAGTACGAGGAAACGCTCGTCAAAGCGCGGGCGATGTTCGAGGCGCTGGGGATCGAGGCGTAATGCAGGCAGGAAAACTTGCCCACGAATCACACGAA
>JBBSLV010000432.1:0-3778 GCA_038233535.1 Tepidisphaerales bacterium
CCCGCGGTCGATGGTGACACAGTGACAATCGCCGCTCGTTCACGTTTAATCACCGTCATGTGCGGCTTCGCCGGCGTCGTAACGTGGGACGACCGCTACCGCGTCTCCCGCGAGACGCTGGGCCGGATGAGCGCCGCCATCGCCCATCGCGGGCCCGACGGTGAGGGGTATCACATCAACCACGAGGGGGAGGTGACGCCGCAGCGCCCGCAGGTCGCGCTGGCGTTTCGAAGACTGGCGATCCTCGACCCGGATCCGCGCAGCAACCAGCCGTTCACGGATGGGCGGCATTGGCTCGTCTTCAATGGCGAAATCTACAACTTCCGGGAGTTGCGGGAGGAACTCAGGTCAGCCGATCCGGGCTATGAATGGCGGACGAGCGGGGATACGGAAGTGCTGCTGCGTTCGTATGCGGTGTGGGGCGAGGAGTGCGTCGACCGGCTCAATGGGATGTTTGCGTTCGCGGTGTGGGACGAGTCCCACAACACGCTGTTCGTCGCCCGCGACCGGATGGGGCAGAAGCCGCTGTATATCGCGTTTTCGCAGAGCGTCCAATCGGACTGGGACTACTCTGCCGCTTTTGCCAGACCGTTCGGGGTCGCCTTTGCCAGCGAGCTTTCTGCACTGCGATCGGTCGCCTGGGTGGATCACACACTCCACGCGGAAGTGGTCGGCCTATACCTCTCGCTGGGCTACTTGCCGGACACGACGATCTATAAGGGCATCGTCAAGTTACAGCCCGCGACTTGTCTTGCGATTCGCGAGGGTCGAGCCTCGAAGAGGCATTATTTTCGCTCCTACGCCGAGATTTCAGGCTCGAAGCGGCCGAGCGCAGACTCTGCTGCCCGTACGCGGGAGTTGGTATCGGCAGCGGTGCAACGGCAACTGGTGTCTGACGTGCCCCTCGGCTGCTTCCTTTCCGGAGGCATCGATAGCTCCATCATTGCGGCATCGATGCGTGCGGCCGTATCCGACACTCAGCCGGTCCTGACGTTTTCCATAGGATTCGATGACCGAAGGTATGATGAAACGCCCTACGCGGCACGAGTGGCGGCGCACCTAGGCACGGAGCATCGCCAATTCACGGTCCGTCCCAACGCCGTCGAAGACTTGCCGCGCCTTGCGGCCGTGTATGGCGAGCCATTCGCCGACTCCTCCGCCCTGCCCACGCACTACCTGTCGCGCGAAACGCGAAACTTTGTAAAGGTGGCGCTCAGCGGCGACGGAGGAGACGAACTGTTTGGCGGGTATGACCGATATCGTGCGATGGCGTTGGTACAAAGAATGCCAGGTTTGGGCTGGAGATCTGCCGCCGGTCTCGCCAAGCCATTTCTGGTCGCGGTAGGGAGCTCACATCCCAAGAGCCGATCCGCGCGACTCCGCCGGCTGTTGGAATCTGCACATCTCCCACCGGGCGATCGATACGCCAGTTACGTTAGGGTTTTCGATCCGAGCACTATCGCAGCCCTACTCGGACACAGCGTTAGTCCACCACCTTCGTACGACCTGCTCCCCAAGTTGTTTGAGACGGGACTGACCGCACGACCAACGGTGCCCAACGCGCTCGCTATTGACCGCATCACATACCTGGCGGAGGACTTGCTCACCAAAGTCGACCGCGCAAGCATGCTCCACGCCCTCGAAGTCCGCAGCCCGTTCATGGACCACCAACTCGTCCAGTTCGCCGCTGGGCTGACGACGGACCAACTCCTCAAGGGCGGCCCGAAGCGCATGCTCCGCGAGGCGTTCGCCGCCGACCTCCCCGACTTCGTTTTCAAGCGAAAGAAGATGGGCTTCGCCGTCCCCATCGGCGAGTGGTTCCGCGGGGAGCTGCGGCCCATGCTCCGCGATCACCTCTTTGCGACCAACTCCTTCGCGCGGCAGCATTTCAACATCGCCGTCGTCCAGCGGCTCGTCGATGAGCACGAGCAGTCGCGCGTCGATCATTCCCAACGGCTATACGCGCTGTTGATGCTGGAACTGTGGTGGAAGCTTCAAACCGCCTGAACGTCGTCAATGCCCTTTCCTTTCACGGAGTTCGCGCGCTCCAAATTCCGTGAACTGCCCGCGACAGGTCTGGCGGCTTCATGCCTTCGTCGCTCCAATGCCGCACATGGGAATCTGGAACGACCCGATTGGGCAGAACACAAAGGTAGGGCCGGCGCACTATCTTGGCGCGGGCGTCGGTTTGTTCGCGCTGAAGTTCATGATCGACCGGTTCGTCGCGACGGTGGGATTCAATCGGCCGTGGTCGGTGCTGAATTATCTCATTCCCAACGAAGCGTACGGGTTGACGTTCCTGCCGGCTACGGAGCGAGTGTTCTACGGCACGATGCTGGCGGTGGCGCTGCCGTTTGTCTGGATCGGCGTTCTGCTGACATGGCGGCGCTTGAACGACGCGGGGTTGCCGCGGTGGCTGGTCGTGCTGTTCTTCGTGCCGGCGGCCAGCCTGCTGTTTTTCCTGGCGCTGGGGGTGATTCCATCCGGGCGGCGAAAGGTGACGATCGTTGAGGCGATCGAGCCGTCCGGCGGCGAAGGCGTAGACCGTCCCCCGCCGCTGCGCGCGATCCCGCTACAGTATGGACGAGACGACGATTCGCATCGCCCGCTCGCGCACTGGTTCCCCACATCAGCGACAGTGAGCGCGTTCATCGCGGTTTTCCTCCCGGTCCCATTCTCAGTGGGACTGGCCTATCTCGCGGCCCGCGTGTTCCGCGACTACGGCTGGGGTGTGTTCGTCGCCATGCCGTTCGTCGTCGGCATGGTCTCGGCCGTGCTGCACGGCTACCGCACGCCGCGCACGATCGGGCAGTGTTTGCGTGTCGGAAGCCTGTCGCTGACGGCGTCCGGCGTCGCGATGTTCTCGTTCGCGATCGAGGGGCTGGGCTGCCTGATCATGCTCGCCCCGCTCGCCTATCCGGTTGCGCTGCTCGGCGCCGCGCTCGGTTACTCGATTCAGAGCCGCCCCGGCTGCGACGCGGGATTGTCGAATGTTTTGTGGTCCATGCTGCTCTGCACGCCGCTGCTGATGGGCGCCGAGTCGCTTGGGCGCAAGCAACCAACCTTCTTCGCCGTGCGGACGTCGCTCGACATCGACGCCCCACCGATGCGTGTGTGGCACAACGTCGTCACGTTCTCCGACATCCCGAAGCCAGACGACTGGGTCTTTCGCACCGGCGTGGCGTACCCCGTCCGCGCCCGGATCGACGGAGCCGGCGTTGGCGCGATCCGCTACTGCGAATTTTCCACCGGCGATTTCGTCGAACCGATCGAGGTGTGGGACGAGGGGCGACTGCTGAAGTTCTCGGTGACGCGCAACCCCCCGCCGATGCGCGAGTGGAGCCCCTATGCCGACGTGCATCCGCCGCATCTGGACGACTTCCTTGTCTCTCGCGGGGGGCAGTTTCGCCTGATCGAGCTCCCTAACGGCCGCACGCGGCTGGAAGGCACGACCTGGTATCGCCACACGCTCTGGCCGCAGACGTACTGGCGGTGGTGGTCCGATTTCATCATCCACCGGATCCACCGGCGGGTGCTGGAGCACGTCGAAACACTGAGCGAGAGCTAAATCATTGATTAAACGACCAAGGCACGAAGAGCACCAAGCGATTCTCTCCGCTTCCATATTGAATACGCCAACCGCGCTGAGGGATCTGGATCTCAGGCGACCGCTTAGAAACCATCTCAAGTCGTGAGTCGGTGCAGTCGGCGGTACCAGAGTAGCGCACAGGCGAGTTGCACGACGGCCAGATAATTCTCCGCCTTCTTCTCGTAGCGG
>JBBSLV010000433.1:0-3772 GCA_038233535.1 Tepidisphaerales bacterium
CACGATTACGCGGTGCAGATGGCGGCCGAATTCGATTTGTACCGCGACGCAGGCGAAGCAGACGCCGCACTGGAGAGGCAAGATCCCGCGCTGAGCGAGGAGGATCGTGCGGCGATCATCGAAGCTTCGCTCGCGATGCGCGCGCGGGCGGGCGAAGCCCGCGAGCGGGCCGCCGAGCGCGAGCCGCCGCCGCGAGCGAAGCCGAAGCCGGGGCTGCTGGCGCAGCGCGTGACGCTGGGGGCGCTGCTGCGCGACGGGGTGCCGGAGCCAACGTACCTGCCGTCGCCGTCGCACGGCGAGTGCCTGTTCTACGAGGGGCACGTCTTCCTTTTCGCAGGTCACAAGAAAACCGGGAAGAGTTGGTCGATGATCTTGCAGACTCGCGACCTAATCGCCGCCGGACGCCCGGTCGTGTACGTCGACAACGAGAACGGCGGCGACATATTCGCGAGCCGCATCGCCGCTGCCGGCGGCGTCACCCCGGAGGAGGTCGACGAGCACCTGTTTTACGTGCCGTTCCCGGGTGACCTGCGCCTCGATGGCCTGCGCGAGGAATTCGACTTGATCCGCGCGCAACTGCCGGGCGCGTTCGTCGTCATCGACTCTCTGCGCTCGCTCTTGGCCCGCTTCGGCCTGAATCCCGAAAAGAACGCCGAGGTTGAGCGCGCCCTTGGCCCTGTCATGGCTTCCGTGAAGGGGGGCGACACCGAAGGCCGGATCACGGTCGGCGTGATTGACCATTCCAATCGCGCGACGGTCGAGGGTGACGCCTACGTGGCATCGGGGGCGGCGGCCAAGGCGCAGGTCGTCGACGTGGTCTACTTTTTCGACAAGATCGAGCCTTTCAGCCGTGACGTTCCCGGAGCCGTCAAGCTCGCCGTGAAAGATGACCGCCGGGGCCTGCTGGACTTCGAGCGCGTGTATCGCGTTGGCGGCCAGGGGGGCGAAGCGCCGTTCCGCTTCGAGCGAGCATCGGCTGAGGACTTCGGCGCGAACGGCCGCATCCTCCTCGACGTGCGCCAGCACATGATGGACACGGCCGGGGCCGACCAGACGAAGACCGCGATCCGGTCTGAGGTCAGGGGCGACAACGGGAAGATCGACAAGGCCCTCTCCGCCCTTGTCAGCAACACCCGCGAGCCCGTGTGGTCTGAGGAGCGTGGCGGCGGCCGAATCGTCTTCGTCTGGGAAGAGCGGCCGGAGGCCGCCGATGGCCTCGCGCTGTAGAGCGAAGTGGTACGAAGCCGCTGCTGAATCCATTCAGCAGGTGCCGGGCGGCAGCGCGGCGGCGGCACCTGCTGCCCGAATTCAGCAGGTCCAGCAGGTGTTCGTTTTGGCCTCCACCGCGCACCTGCTGCTGGAAGCTCCCCCTAGGGGGAGCAGCAGCAGCAGCGTGGGTATCTGGTCGGTGGTAAAACATTGCTGGGGACCAAGCGAAGCTCCCGGCCGCGCCCGCCGCCCGGCCCTGGCCGCGTCCGCGCGGTGCCGGCAGGGCTGGCCTCCTAATCAACCCCCGCGTCCCCCGCGACGATAGCGCCGCCTCGCCCAAACCCGCGCCCGGAAGGGCCGCGCGCCCCCACGCGCTATGCGCGAGCCCTAACACCCGACCGCCGCGGCTGGCCGCCCGGGGTTCTACCCAACCCCGTCGAGCAGTCGCCCCGGAGGCACTTCCACGGCTCGGGCCAGGGCGATCAAGGTTTCCACGCGGAGGTTCCGGCTGCCGGCCTCGATTCGGCTTACCTCGGTGGGGTGGACGCCGGATCGACGGCTGACCTCTTCCTGCGTGATGCCCAGGCCCGTTCGGGCCGTTCGTAGGTTCACGCCGATGCGGGCCAGATCGTCCACTCGACAAGGCTCCGGGTGGAGGCCTCAGGCGTCGATAGGGCCAATGACAAGTTCGGCTAAGCTGCGCTCCGATGTACCGGCTTATGGTTGTCGTCCTCTCATGCACAGCGATGTTGCTCGTTGTCGGGTGCGGCGGTAATGACGACAAACCGGGATCGTCCGGTGCGACCGCGACGACCTCGGAGGCGTACTTCGCCCGCCAAGGCAAGGCGCTAGAGGCAGCCGCCGCAGCCGCCAGCTACTGCCTCGATTCGATCCAAGGCAACGCCGACCCCACAAAGGCCGGCAGGGCCGCCGATGACGCTATCGAGGCGTACCGCTCCGCTGAGTCCGACGCCGAACGCCAGAAACTTCGCTCCGCCCTCGAAGACACCCGCGAGACACTTCGAGGTTGCGACGCGACCGATCAAGCCTCACGCTTGGACAGTGTGCTCGACGCACCAAGTCCCTAAATTACTGGCTAGAGCGGGACGGGTGACGCAGCCCCCGGCCACCAACGCATGGTGACGGGCTGCGTGGATGGATCATCCCAAGACAGAGCAGATGGCGGGACCCGAACGCCCTACACTGGCGATGTGCTCAGGTTCCGGCTGCACTGGACTTCGCTTCGACTCCTCTTCGCCGCGGTAGCGATAACCCTCCTCTCTTCAACTACTGCCCAGGCCGACGTTCGCCGGCTGACGATCAACGATCCCGTCGATCCGGGGCTTGCCTTCGACCTAGCTCAGATCAACGTCGCTTTCGATCGAGAGCGTGGGACCATCGGCGTAATCGTAAGGCTGCATAGACCCGCGCCGGATGGCGGTTCGTATGCAGATAGGTATAAAGACAGCGTCACCATCTCTATACGTCAGCCCGACGCCGCTGACCGAGAAACATGCCGGGAAATTGTTGGTCCATACGACAGCCAGAAGGGCGACACCATCGTCTCGGTTTCCTGGGCCGATGCATCATTCTTTGGGCAGCCTGGTGGGTTCGTGGGCTACCAAACCAGCTCGTCTACGGCATTTCGACAAGAAAGCACAGAGGAGCCAACGCGATTTCATCCGGACAGGATGGGCTTTACGGTTGAGGTAAGCGACCCGCTGTTGCTGCAAGGCACAGATCTGCGTTGCGTATCGGCTTCCAGCGCTGGCAGAGTCGCCTACGATCCGACGAGGCCTGAGGGCGGAGAATCGTACGATGGAGTGCAAACGCGAATGTTCGCCGGGTACCCGCCAGTCGCGTTCAGCGCAAAGCCTCGGCGAAGTCGTCTACAACCGCCAGGAAAATTAGGCAATCTCCCCGTCGTGGTGTCGTGCAACATAGTCTGCAAATATGCCGAGGTAGGCGTCCCCTTCATCTTTCGTGGAGGACAAGAGAAGACATTTCTCCGGTACAAGCTAGAGAACCGTCGCAGCCGCCTGGACGCTGACATGCCCGAAACTTATACCTGGCGGTTCTCTACAGCACGGACTGCCGCGTTGGCTCGGTTACTCAAGAAGTACGGCGAGCTTCGCTGGAGGTTTGTCTACTTCGTGGAAGGAGCGAGCGGTAGCAAGACGACTGCGGTCGTCGAAACGCGGATGCTTCCGCCGCGGCCAGCAACCCAGAGGCCAACCAAGTAACCGCTCAATCTCCGGTCGCACGCCACGACCGGCTCTCGTTCTGGCAAGATTCGGTCGATCTGGTCGATTTAGCTTGACCGCCCAGCAACCCTTAGTCGCGGCCCACTCAATCTTCGGTTCCCCGCCACCAGCGACGGTCTTCACACGCCGGGCTCACCCAGCGACCCTCGCGAACCGTTCAACGTGTGAGCGGCAGGGGGACCGGATAGCTCGGCGGGAACTTCGGGCGGAAGGACGGACATTGCCCCTCGGGACCGGGTCGCGGGATAGCTCGGGTCGCCGGATAGCTCAGGGGCGGTCGGCGCGGCCCTCTCGGACCA
>JBBSLV010000434.1:0-3749 GCA_038233535.1 Tepidisphaerales bacterium
CGGGCGCGTTCTCCTTCAACTGCTCGCGCGTCATTTCGAGCAGCCCGGCGGGCGCGTCCCCGGCGAGCTGGCTGCTCAGCGCGATCGGGCGATCGAAGCTCGAGCGCGTCACAACGAACACCCACCGGCGCGCGTCGTCCGTGTAGCGCACGATGTAGTCGGCATTGGACACGCGCCGGGCGCGCTTCATGTTCGCCGGGGGGCGAAAGCGAATGCCCGCCGCCACGCTTTCGAACGGCTCGCCGAGCGTCGCGTCGTCCCCGCCGGCCGTGTCCGGTCGGCCCTTGAGCACGTCGAGCGGTTCCGGGGCGGCAACCGTCCGCGCCCCGGGGGGCTGGGTCGATTGCCCCGCGGCCGGCGCCGCGTGCGCGACGAGCAGGGACAGGGTCAACAGAAAAGTCAGGGTGCGCATCGGGCGATCCTCGTGCGGGTGTGGGTACATCCATCGTCAGCGTGCAGCGGGAGGCACTATACCCGCGCACGCCCGATGCGCCACGCGAGGGGCGACTACTTTCCGCGAGTGCGCCCGTTTTTCCGGGAAGGCAGTCCCGAAAAAAAGCGGGGGCACTCCTTTCCGCTCGCGGCGTCGCGGTGCAAAAATTCCCGGTTTGCGAGATCTGGTGTTTCGTGATCGGGATGCTCACTGTCCCGCCGGTGCGTCGCCGAAGGTGAACCATTTGGTCTTTTGATCGGAGAGCGTGCGAACCAGCCCGCGCGCGAAGGTGGCGTGATGGACGTCGCCATTTGCGCGGAGATACCAGCGCGATGTTTCGCTGCTCCCGTTCACGCGGACGGACAGGACGCGCAGCGGGTTGGCGTCGGCGTCCACCGGCGCCGGCTGCTCGGTCACGGGCTCGATCATCAGCAGCAGCGGGACCGGAGCGCCGATCGGCTCGCGGGCGAGCAATGCGTCGGTCTTGAGGATCATCGCGCGCGGCGACAGCCGCCCGATCAGCAGCGGGAGCCAACCGCCCGGAACGTACTGCGGCGGGGCGGCGCCGCTGCCCTCGGCCACCGCCCGGCCGCGCGACGCCAGCTTGATCGACAGCTTCTCCCCCGCCAGCGACGCATGACGCATCACCGGATCAGCGCTGACGTCGGCGGGGGGGGTGACCGTCGCGAACGCGTTATACGTGCGCAACTCGCCCGTCCACGTCATTAGCGCACCGCTCCTGCGCCCGATCCCGCCGGGGAGCTGGAACGTCGTCTGGCTTGTCCCGGACGTCTTCTCCGCCAGTTCGCCTTTATTGCCCAGGTTCCACGTCACGTGCGACCACCCGACCGGGCGGCGCTCCTGCTCGTCCGTCCACAGCCACCACTGGTCGCCTTCCTTGTCGAGCAGATTGATCAGCCCCGCCTTGCGGAGCCGCTCGACTTCGCCTTTGCCGGCGTCGAGCAACGCGCCGAAGTTTGTCTTGCCGACAAAGCTGACCGACCGGGCCAGCGCGTCCCAGGCGTGGTCGATGGCGGCGGCGTCGTCGGCGTTGGCGCTGGCGGCGCCGTGGAAGAACGCCATCAGCGCGCGGCGCGGGCTTGAACCCGTGATCGCGCCGGCGTCGCCCAGCTCGTCGGCGACGAGATGCCCCCGCGCCGCGAACGGCCCGGGCGCGCCGCTGTACGTGAGGCGCCAGCGCCGCGGGCCGTCGGGTGCGATCACCGCGTCGCGCAGCGCCGGGTCGTGCACGGCCGCCAGCGCGCGGATCGCCATCGTCTCGTCGTTGTTTTCTGTCGGCGCGAGCAAACACGGGATCAGCTCCGCCGCCGCCCACCGCGTCGCGTCCCCATCGGGCCAGAGCCGGCGGCGCAGGAGGTTCTCGTCGTTCTCGTAGACCGGGCGGAATCCCTCCGGGGCGGCGAAGCGGATGCCGCCCTCGAGCGCAACCGTCTCGCCCGACTGCCCCATCGACGGCTGCCCGCTCACCTCGATCGCATCGGCCAGTTGCTTGACAATTTCGACGTCCGACAGCTCGGCCGGGCGGTCGCCCTCGAGCTTGACGACGATCGCATGACCGGAGGGGACGATTGTCGCGCCATAGATTTCCTTGTGCGGGAGATTGCCAATGTCGCGGCCCGCACCGCGCACCCCGCCCGCGCCGCCCGCGCCGCGCACGCCGCGCACCAGAATCCCCGGGTGGCCGCCCACGGTGATCGGCTCGACGAGATCTTCCGCGCCGCGCGCGTGCTGCGCGCGAAGCAGGTCGAGCCCCAGGATCTGGCTGTCGCGCGAGAGCAGAAACTCCAGTGGCGAGATCGGTTTGGCGACGCGCTCGCGCGTGATCGTGACGGTCCGCCCCAGCCCCTGCGGGTCCGGCTCAACCGCCCGGGCGATGACGCGGTCACCCGTATCGGGTGCGACAGACTGCTGCCAGGTCTTCGGCAGCCGCACCGCGAGCCACCCGTGCGATGCCGGCGGCCCCAGCTCGACGCGCATCGATCGCCGCCGCTCGTGGTTCACCAGCGCCGCCAGCCCCACGGTCGCGCCCAGCAGGAGCCACATCGAACCCTGCATCACGTGCCGGCGCCAGCGAGGATATTGCCAGGAACGGCCCATGAACGGATTAGGGTACCCGGAATAAAGCGGCGCGCGAAAGAAGCGCATCGGCATATCGTATACATGTCCGCTAAAGCGGCCACGCCGCTGTAAATACACAGAGAGTTCATGAATCGACGAAAGCACGGGTTGAAAACCCGTGCTACAACAGAAGTCCACAGGCTCAGAGCATTTCTCGCAGCGTTGGATTATTCAGAGATCCCAAATGTGAAGGCGAAGCGAACCGGCGTCGCTTGCGTCTTCGCGGACTCACGCCTTCGTCAGCCTTCGGTACTTGATCCGATGCGGCTGGTCCGCGTCCATCCCCAACCGCTTCTTTCGGTCGGCTTCGTACGACTGGTAGTTTCCCTCGTGGAACACGACCTGGCTGTACCCCTCGAAGGCGAGGATGTGCGTGGCGACGCGATCCAGGAACCAGCGGTCGTGGCTGATGACCACGGCGCAGCCGGCGAAGTTTTCCATCGCTTCTTCCAGCGCGCGCATCACGTTCACGTCGAGGTCGTTCGTCGGTTCATCGAGCAACAGCACATTCCCCCCGCTTTTGAGCATGCGGGCCAGATGCACGCGGTTGCGCTCCCCGCCGGAGAGGGTGCCGACGGAGCGCGACTGATCCGTGCCGACGAAGCCAAATCGCGTGACGTACGAGCGGCTGTTCACCCTGGCATTGCCGAGTTGCACGAAGTCCTGGCCGTCGGAGATCGCCTGCCAGACGGACTGCTCGGTGCCGAGGGAGTCGCGCGACTGCTCGACGTACGCAAGCTTGACGCTGTCGCCGACTTTGATGGTGCCGGCGTCGGGTTTTTCCTGTCCGATCACCATGCGGAACAGTGTGGTCTTGCCCGAGCCGTTGGGGCCGATGATTCCGATGATGGCGTTCGGCGGGAGGGTGAAGCTCATGTTCTCCACCAGCAGCTTGTCGTCGTAGCCCTTGTTAACGCCTTCGGCCTTGATGACGAGCTGCCCGAGGCGCGGGCCGGGCGGGATGAAGATCTCGATTTCCGCCGCCTTGCGGGCCGCGTCCTGCGACGCCATGGCTTCGTACGCGTTCAAGCGCGCCTTGCTCTTCGCTTGGCGCGCGCGGGGAGATGCCCGCACCCATTCCAGCTCGCGCGCCAGCGCTTTCTGCCGGGCCGATTCCGTCTTTTCCTCGACGACCAGCCGCGCCTGTTTCTGCTCCAGCCAGCTCGAATAGTTCCCC
>JBBSLV010000435.1:0-3744 GCA_038233535.1 Tepidisphaerales bacterium
CGAACGTTGCAGGCGGCTGAAGTGTTACAACGAAAGAA
Organism: Tepidisphaerales bacterium; assembly: GCA_038233535.1. GTDB lineage: Bacteria > Planctomycetota > Phycisphaerae > Tepidisphaerales > Tepidisphaeraceae > DASYWJ01. The sequence goes on from JBBSLV010000435.1 coordinate 39, forward strand.
GAAAACGAACCCGCCGCAAGCGGCGGCGCTACACGGGGATCAGTCGCGAGTCTTTTCAGAGCGGAGAATGTCGAGCACCGCGTCATGGAGCAATCCGTTCGTCGCGAACCCGTCGTGGCCCCAGATGTGCTCCTTGCCCGACCAGTCGCTGAAGCGCCCGCCGGCTTCGCGGAGGATGGGGATCAGGGGGGCGCAGTCCCACGGGTTGAGCCTGGGATCGAGCATGACGTCGCACCGGCCCGTGGAGACGAGGGCGTACCCGTAGGCGTCGCCCCAGGCGCGATTGAGCTTCACACGGTGGGCGAGTTTCTCATATCCGTCGGAGCGCGCTCGCGCCGTCTCGGGGCTGGTCGTGGTGAGGCAGGCATCTTCGAGGCGACTGGTTTGCGACACATGCGCCGGTCGCCCGTTCCACGTGCAGCCTGATTCTTCCGCGGCGCTGACCATCTCATCGAGCGCCGGCATGTAGATCACGCCCACGCGCGGCCGGCCGCGGACTTCGACGCCGATCAGGACGCCGTACAGGGGGACGCCGTGAATGAACGATTTCGTGCCGTCGATCGGGTCGATGATCCAGCGGTAATCCGGGTCGCCCGGGGTGGCGCCGGCTTCTTCCCCGAGGATCGAGTGGGTGGGGAACGACCTGGCGATGCGGTTGCGGATGACCTGCTCGGCCTCGCGATCGGCGAGCGTCACCGGCGTGTCGTCGGACTTGGTCTCGACGGCGACACCCGCATTAAAGTGCGCCAGCGTGCGCCGCCCGCCGAGATACGCCGCTTCGGTCGCGACGGCGAGCAGGTCGGAAAGCGATGGTTGCGACACGGACACCTCAAAATGCGATGCACCGCGGAGCGGCGGAGAGCGCGGAGGGAAGACAGAAATAAAGTCCATATTTCGTCTTGTTTTCTCCGCGCTCTCCGCGGCTCCACGATGAAATAATCCCTCTTCACGCGCTGACGATGTGATCGCGCCGGCCGTTCACGTCGCGGAGGGCGTTGCGCGTGTCGACGATGAGCTGGGCGTTGTCGGCGACCTGCTGCCAGTCATACCTGGCGTGGTGCGTCGCGATCAGCACCGCGTCGTACGACTTAAGCGCCTCGGGCGTCAGCTCGATGCTCTTCATCTGCAAATCGTGCCGGCGCATCTTATGGGTCTGAGGGACGTGCGGGTCGTGGTAATCGACGTCGCCGCCCAGGTGTTCGAGCTTCTCGATCAGCTCGAAGCTCGGGCTTTCGCGCACGTCGTCGACGTCGGGCTTGTAGGCCAGCCCCAGCACGAGGATTTTGCTGTTCTTGATCGGCTTGCCGCGCTCGTTGAGCGCGAGCGTCAGCCGCTGGACGACGAAATCGGGCATCCCGCGGTTCACCTCGCCCGCCAGCTCGATGAACCGCGTGGGCAGCCCCACCTCGCGGGCTTTCCACGTCAGGTAGAACGGGTCGATCGGAATGCAGTGCCCGCCCAGTCCCGGGCCGGGGTAGAATGCCTGGAAGCCGAAGGGTTTGGTCGATGCCGCGCGGATGACTTCCCACACGTCGATGTCCATCGCCGTCAGCAGGATCTTCATCTCGTTGACCAGCGCGATGTTGACCGAGCGGTAGATGTTCTCCAGCAGTTTGGCGGCCTCGGCGACTTCGGCGCTGGAGACGGGGATCACCTGCTTGATCGCTTTCCGGTACAGCGCCACCGCGACCTCGCCGGACGCTTTGTCGATCCCGCCCACGAGTTTCGGAATGGTCTGCGTGTTGTGGTCCTTTCGCCCGGGATCCTCGCGCTCCGGCGAATACGCGAGGAAGAAGTCGCTGCCGAGCTTCAGCCCCTTGGCCTCGAAGCGGGGGAGCATGACCTCGCGCGTCGTGCGCGGGTAGGTCGTGGATTCGAGCACGATCAACTGCCCCGGCCGAAGCGTTTTGGCGATGTCGTCGGCGGTCTGTTCGACGTAGGAGAGGTCGGGCTCCAGGTGCTTGCCCAGCGGGGTGGGAACGCAGCTGATGATGGCGTCGCACTCCCCGAGGCGCGAAAAGTCCGCCGTCGCGTCGAACCGGCCGGCGGTGAGCATTTCCTTCACCATCGACTCGCCGAGGTGCTTGAGGTAGTTCTCGCCGCGCTTGAGGCACTCGATCTTGCGCGCGTCGACGTCGAACCCCATGACGGGGAACCCCGCGCGGTGGAACGCGTGCATCAGCGGCAAGCCGACGTACCCCAGGCCGATGATTCCGACGATGGCCGAACCCGATTCAATCTTCGATGGCAGAGTCATTCGCGAACAGCTCCTGGTGAGACGGACATCTTACCTCACGATATGAGCGGGGCAAAACCCAGTGACGCGGCTCGGGTGCGGCGGGATGCGCGGGCGGTATTATCGGTCGTTCGCTTCCGGTGTCTGGCTGAGGAGCTGTTTCACGTACGCCGCCTGCGGCGACGTTGCGTTCATCGCCAGCCACTGCTCGAACAGCCGGCGGCTCTCGTCGGCGAGCACGTCGGCGATGATGCGCGGCATCTGGCTCTCGGGGCTTTGCGGGGGTGTGACGCGGCCGGTGCCGCTGTCGGCGGGGGCGCGCAGGCCGAAAACGATCGTCTCGACCGCCGCCTCCATCGCGGCGCCCGTGCACATAACGCACGGTTCGAGCGTACTGACGAGGATCAGATCTCGCGCATCCAGCGGGACTTTGCCGGCGGCGCGTTGAAACGCGACGATCTCCGCGTGGGCGATTTTCGATTGCGTGCGGTTCATCTCGTTGAACGCCCGCGCGACGATCGACCCGTCCCCGCGCGCCAGCACGCACCCGATCGGCGCCTCGCCCGCCCCCATCCCCTCCCGCGCCGCGGCCAGCGCTTCGCGCATCAACGATTCGGCCAGTGCTCCGTCCATCACGGTCACGATAGACCGGCGCGGGGTCCGTGAGGAAGGGTCGATCGACAAATCGGAAGGGGCGACACGCGGTCTTTGAGCGAAAGCGAAGAAAGTTCTGGGAGAAGGGAAAAGCGGGTGAAGGGACTCGAACCCTCAACAGCTAGCTTGGAAGGCTCGACCGGGCTGGACAGGTGTTTTGCGGAACGGGCGAATTGCCCGGAGAAACGATGACTTCCGCATCACACCTGAGGGCGTGCCGGGAGAATGTGGATACTGAATGTGGATACCGCCCCCGCTTCTCGCGGCTGCCGAGCCCGTAGTGGATACTGCGGGAATGTGGATCGATATTCTCAAGCTCGTCGTGGGTGCCGTCATCGCCGGGCTCGCGGCCTACATCGCGTACCAGCAGTTTCAGGTTGCCCGCACTAAGCTGCGGCTTGACCTGTACGAGAAGCGGTACAAGGTCTACACCGCCCTGCAGCAGTTCATCCTAAAGGCGTTGCAGAAGGTAAAGGTAAAAGAGGAGGACTTCTTCATCCTGCACGCCGAGATCGCTGAGGCTAAATTCCTCTTCGGGCCAGATGTGGTCGACTACATCACGCTGGTACGCAGAAAGGTGTCGACCTATCAAGGGCTCCGCGACCGTATGTACGGGGGGGAGCCACTTGAAGTCGGCGATGCGAGAAACAAGGTGGTGGCAGAAGAGGCAGCGATCTACAAGTGGCTCGACCAGCAGCAAACGGATGGAGCACCGGAGGTCTTCAAGCCCTATCTCGATTTCCGGGCGATCCGGGGCTAGCACGGCGGCTGGCAACCTCACCTGACGCACCATCCAATCGACCTCCTCACGAGGGA
>JBBSLV010000436.1:0-3703 GCA_038233535.1 Tepidisphaerales bacterium
ACGCCTTGGTGCTGGCGACGCCGATCTCCGGGCCGGCGTGGATATAGATGCCGCAGTCGACCCCGCGGGCGATCGTTCTGCCCACGACGTTGACCACGCCCAGCGCCACGGCCCCCTTCTCCTTCGCCTCGCGCAGCGCCGCCAGCGTGTCGGCGGTCTCACCGCTCTGGCTGATCGCGACGACGACCGTGTTCTCCTCCACCAGCGGGTTGCGATAGCGGAACTCGCTGGCGTAGGTCGTCTCGGTCACGACCTTGGCCAGGTCTTCCAGGAGATAATCCCCGACGATCCCCGCGTGCCACGCGGTGCCCTGCCCGGTGAGAATGAATCGCTTGGCGCGGACGAGTTCCTTCGTGAAGCCCGCAAGCCCGCCGAACGTGATCCGCGCCTCGCGCTGGTCCACGCGCCCCCGGAGGCAGTTGCGCACCGCGTTGGGCTGCTCGAAGATCTCCTTGAGCATGTAGTGCTCGTAGTCCCCCAGCTCGTACTCCTCGATCTTGTTTTCGAGCTGGCTGATGACCGGGGAGACGTCGATGTCGTCGATCGTGCTCGTGCGGAAGCTCTGCGGCTTGAGCACGGCCATCTCGTTGTCATTCAGGTAGATGACCTGCGTGGTGTGCTCGACGATTGCCGAGGCATCAGACGCGACGACGTACTCTTCGTCGCCCACGCCGATGATCAGCGGGCTGCCCTTGCGGGCGACGACAAGCGTGTCCGGCTCGTCCTTGCACAGCACGGCGATACCGTACGTTCCCTCGACTTCGTGCAGCGCCGCCTGCACCGCGCGCTGGAGGACCGACGTCCCGGCCGGGATGTGGTTGCGCTGCAACATGTCGGCATACAAATCACCGATCAGCACCGCCAGCACTTCCGTGTCGGTCTGGCTTTGGAACGTGTGACCCTTCTCGGTGAGGAACTTTTTCAGAACGGCGTAGTTCTCGATGATGCCGTTGTGGACCAGTGCGATGTGCCCGGTGTTGTCGGTGTGCGGGTGGGCGTTGGCTTCGTTGGGCGCGCCGTGCGTCGCCCAGCGCGTGTGGGCCATCCCGACGTGGGCGTCGGGGACGCCGTTGCCGTTGGTGAGCGAGTTTTCCAGCACGCTGATCCGCCCCACCGCGCGGCGGACGTGCAGCCCGCCTTTCTCGTCGATCACCGCGATGCCGGCCGAGTCGTAACCGCGGTACTCGAGGCGCTTCAATCCCTCAATCAGCAGCGGCTGGGCGATCTTCTTGCCGACATAGGCGATAATCCCGCACATATGAACCTCCCGTTTTTCCCGAAATGATTCGTGTTCCGCGCGCTCATGCGCGCGGGTTCTGCGTGTGGTCAGTCTAGAGCAGGTGATCGGACCATCAAGTCAGCCGGTATCAAGGAATGCGCGATTCGGACCCGGCCGCTGAAGCGGCCTCGCCGGATTGAGGCGCGCGAATTACACGGTGATTCGCATGATGATGGGGCGCGAGGGCTCGCGCGTCGCCTTTAGTTCCGGCGGCGCCGGGGCAGCAGCGCGAGCCCGCCCAGGGCCAGCAGCGCGATGCCGGTCGGCTCCGGGACGGGGGTCATCAAAAACGGCATATCGTAGTCCGTGTTGAGCAACGTCCCGAACCCGCGAATGTGCTTGAAGTCCGACATCTCCAGGGCGCTGTGCAGCGACGCCCAGCCGGCGTCGGTAAGTCCGCCTTCGATCATGTCACCCAGATCGTGGAACCGCTCGTCCATGGGGGTCGTCGGGTTGTCGAGGACATTGAAGTCCCACAGGAACGCCCGCGCCGCGTCGACCGAATCGCCAAAATCACGGTAAGTGCCGAGAATCTCGCCGGCGTCGGACAGAAACGCCAGATCCCAGCGCAGGTCGGCGTTGGCGAGGCTGTCAGTGATCGTCAGTTCGAACGTGTCATCGAGAAGCGAATCGTAAAACCACGCCGACTGCCCCTGCTGCGCCGCTTCCCCGTTGTAGCGCGTCGAGGTGCCGGCGGCCTGCCCCGCGTCGTTGAGGAACCGAACCTGCGTGTTCTGGAACAGGTTTTCGCTGTTCGTGAAGCTTGCCTGATCGAAGAGCCCGATCCGCGTCGACTCATGCGTCGTGCCGTCGTAGTACCACGCGGCCTGCCCGCGCTGCGTGGACTCGACATACCGGCGGGAGTGCCCGACGGCATCGCCGGGTTGTGCCGGACCAGCGCCGGAAACGGAGCCGTTGTTCAGCGCGACGACGATGCTGTACTGGTCCTTCGTGTCGTCTTTGACGTAATCGCCGTTGGTTGAGTCATCGTCGGAGACAAGACCGGCCTGAAACGATTCCGAGCCGTCATAAACCCACGCGGACTGACCGCGTTGTGCGTTCAGCTCGTCATACCGATGCGAAAAGCCTGCCGCGTCGCCACGTTGATTGAGGTGGGTTCCCACGCTGAATCGGCGCTTGTTCGTTTCGTCCGTGACGTGCGCGCCGGTGGTCAAACCGACTTCGATGGTCTCCGAGCCGTTGTAGACCCACGCGGACTGGCCCTTGTTGGTCGCGCCCCCTGCGAAGCGAGCGGACGTGCCCAACACATCGCCGGCGTCGTTGAACTTCGTGATGGCGCTGTTCTGGGACTGATGGTCGCTGGCGGCGGGGTCATTCTTCGTGTGATCCCCGGCGCTGGTCAACCCGATCTGCGTGGTCGAGCCCGCGCTGTGGATCCAAGTGGAAAGCCCCGCGAACGTGGCCTCGCGATAGCGGAAGGAGACCCCGACCGCCTGATCGTTGGCGTTCAACCCCAGCAGGGAGCTTTCCCGGGTGCCCGACGTGTTCTGCGTGTAGTCGATGATGCCGGGGCCCGAGTTGGCCGTGCCGGTGAAAAGCCCGATTTTTTCGGTGGCCGAGGTGGTGTTGATCCAGACGGACGTGCCGATGATCGTGCCGGTGTCGTTGTACCGGACAGCGGTCCCTGCCGAGACGCTGTTGTCGTTGAGGAACTGAACGCTGTTGCGCTGGAGGTCTTCGTCCCCGTGCTCGTTGTCCTGGTACAGACCGATCTGACGCGTCGTCTCCCCGTCGTAGTACCACGCCGACTGCCCCCCGCTGTTGATCCCATCGACGCCGACATAGCGGGCGGCGGTGCCGACGGCCTGACCGAGCGGGTTGTTGTTCAACGCGACGAGGGTGCTCGACTCGAAGGTGCCGCGGGTGTGGTTGTCGGTGAAGTTTCCGATGCGCTGGGAAAACTCCTCGCCGGGGCGGTGAATCCAGATGGAGACGCCGTCTTCCTCGGTCGCGTTCTTGTAGCGAACCGAGCTGCCCGCCGCGATGCCGTGGCTGTTGAGCGCCCCGGCGCTGCTCGACTGGTTGTTCGTTTCCGGCTGGATGTAGATGCTCTGGTCACCGTCGCGGGCTTCGATCAACCCGATGCGCTGCTGCACTCCCTGGTGGTACAGCCACGCCGTCTGCCCGGAGGCGAGGAACGTGCCTTCCTCGGTCGGGCGCTCGAAGCGCGTGGAATGTCCGATCACGCTCCCCGATTCGTTCATCGGGTTGGCGATGGGGGCGAAGGTGTTCTGCGCCTTGTTGCCGTTCGTGTGCACCTGGTTGAAATAGCCGAGGTGCCTGATCATGTAGGGAATGTGTTCCGCGCCGGCAGATGCGCCGCCCAGCGCGCCGATCCCCCCCGTCGCCGCGAGGGGGGCGGCGCCGGGGAAATCAGCGGTGGACAGGGCGCGGGGTGCGCGG
>JBBSLV010000437.1:0-3699 GCA_038233535.1 Tepidisphaerales bacterium
CGGCATCTGCCTCGTCGGCAACTTCGACATCGACCGCCCGACGGTCGCCCAGCAGCAGTCGCTGGCCAGACTGGTCGCATTCCTTGAGAAGAGCTACAGCATCCCCGAAGCCCGCGTCATCGGGCACGGGGAGACCAAGGCCACCGAATGCCCCGGCCGATTCATGAACATCGCGCAGGTCCGCAGCCAGGCCCGCGCGATGCTCGTCGAAGCCGGCGAAACCGCCGACCACCTGGCCGTGACAGCCGGCGGGGAACTCCTGACCGACGCGCCGGGGCAGTAAGTTTGGGCAGCAAGCGCGATCGCGCGTCGCTCGCTTGAAACGCCGGGTGCGACTGCTACACTTCAGCGGTCGTCGCATTGACATTCCGGGGTGTGGCTCAGCTTGGTAGAGCGCCTGGTTCGGGACCAGGAGGTCGCAGGTTCAAATCCTGTCACCCCGATTTGATCGGAAAAAAGCCTTTCGACGAGCATGTCGAAGGGCTTTTCATTTCATCGCCGGTCGTTGCAGTCGACTCCCCGGGTCTGGGGCGGTGGCCTTTCTCTTCACGTGACTTTGCTGGTCAACGATGGGTGCGGCGAAGACCGGCTTCGCGCTGAACGAACGGCGATGGGCTTGACACTATCCATCTCGCTTCATGGCCGGCCGCTCCTGGAGCGCGACGCGGAAAACACCGTGCCCCCACAGAGCGCGCTCGTCGCGCAGCGGATCGAAGCGGGCTTCGCGGCGGGCGACTCCGCGGGATTGCTGCACCTCGCGACCGTCGAACTGCAGACACCGTTGCCCGCGTCGCTGGCGTACGCGCGTGACTTCGCCCGAACGTATCTCACGCGGCTCTGTCACACCCCGGGACTGAGCGGCGGGATGATCGAGCCGCTCGCGGCGCCGTCGCCGGAAGAGCTGGCGTTCACGGCGCTTCAGGCGCCGCCGATGAAGGGGCTGGAGTATCTCAACGTTGCGGTGCTCGAGGGTTGGTGGACGGCGCTGGACGAGCACGTTCGCCGCGCGATCGCTGATTGTCCCGCCGGCGCTGCCGAATACCTGCGCGAAAAGAATCCGCTGTGGCGGCTGATCGGGCGGGTGACGTTTCACCTGGCGGAGAACAAGCGCGACGACATTCACCCCTTCGCGTTCATGGCAACCTATGCGCACCGCCTGTCGGAACAGGGGCGCGTGCAGCACCTTCCGCTGAGACGGGCGCTCGAAGAATACGCCGGGGCGAAGAACCGCTCGGCGCTGGTTTCCCTGCTGACGCCGATTCATCAGGCAGCCGAGCGGTTGGAATGGGTGAAGTCATTGGTTGAGGGCGGCGGCGTCTATCAACCGCTGGCGTGGACGCCGCGGGAGGCGCATCGATTCCTTCAGGCTATTCCCGCGCTGGAGGAGGCGGGGCTGATCGTGCGCGTGCCGGACTGGTGGAAGGCCAAATCCCCGCCGCGACCGCAGGTGAGCGTGAAGATCGGGGATCGGGCGGGGTCGAAGCTGGGCGTTGATGCGCTGCTCGATTTCAACGTCGGCGTGACGCTGGCGGGCGAGGGCTTATCCGAGTCGGAGCTGCGCGACATCCTCGCGTCGGCCGGCGGGTTGGTCCGGTTGCGCGGGCAGTGGGTCGAAGTGGATCGCGAGAAACTCGCGGCGGCGCTGGAGCACTGGAAGCGGGTTGAGAGCGCTTCGAGGGAAGGCATCAGCTTCTACGAAGGGATGCGGCTGTTGTCCGGCGCGAACGTGCCGGACGGCGGCACGGACACGGTGGCCGAGCCGGTGCGCCAGTGGACCGGCATCGTCGCGGGGGAACATCTGGAGCGCGCGCTCGCGCAGATGCGCGACCCGCAGGCCGCCGAGGCGCCGCCGCCGGGGTTGCGGGCGCAGTTGCGGCCATATCAACACGCCGGGGTGGGTTGGCTGCGCTTCATGTCGCAACTGGGGCTTGGCGCATGTTTGGCGGACGACATGGGGTTGGGCAAGACGATCCAGGTGCTCTCGCTCCTGCTGCACCTGCGCGGCGAGTGCTCGACGGCAAGCGCAAACGCGCAGCACACGACGCCCCCCAGCCTGCTGGTTGTTCCCGCGTCGCTCATCGCCAACTGGAAGGCGGAGATCGGTCGCTTCGCGCCGGCACTTTCGTTCGTGGTGGCGCATCCCTCGGAAGGCGGGAGCGTCGAGGCTCAGGAATCCGCCTCCGCCGATGTGAATCTCGTCATCACGACCTACGGCATGCTGACGCGCATGCAATGGCTGCTGGAGCGGCGCTGGCGTCTGGTGATTCTCGACGAAGCGCAGGCGATCAAGAACTCCGGCACGCGCCAGTCCAAAGCCGTCAAGGAATTGCAGACCGCCGGCCGCATCGCGATGACCGGCACGCCGGTCGAGAATCGCTTGTCCGACCTGTGGTCGCTGTTCGACTTTCTCAACCCCGGCCTGCTGGGCGGCGCCAAACCGTTCGCAAAGTTCGTCAAACGCATGGGTGAAAGCGGCGAAAGCGGTTATGGCCCGCTGCGCACTCTGGTTCGCCCATACATCCTGCGGCGGCTCAAGACCGACAAGCGCATCATCGCCGACCTCCCGGACAAGACCGAAGTGAAGGCCTTCTGCGCCTTGAGCAAACGTCAGGCGGCGATGTACGAGCACGCCGTGCGCGAGCTGGGCGACACCCTCGCCACGGCCGACGGCATCCAGCGTCGCGGGATCGTGCTGGCGTACCTCATGCGGCTCAAGCAGATCTGCAACCATCCCGCCCAATGGACCGGCGACGGCGACTACGACCCGCAGCACAGCGGCAAGTTCCACCGGCTGACCGAACTCTGCGCGGAACTGGCCGAGCGGCAGGAGAAGGCGCTTGTTTTCACGCAGTTCCGCGAGATCACCGAACCGCTCGCCGAGCACCTGCGCACGATCTTCGGGCGATCCGGCCTGGTCCTGCACGGCAGCACAAGCATTGCCCGCCGCCGCGAGATGGTCGAATCGTTCCAGCGCGACGAAGGCCCGCCGTTCTTCGTCCTCTCCTTGAAAGCCGGCGGCACGGGCTTGAACCTGACCGCCGCGTCGCACGTCATTCACTTCGACCGCTGGTGGAACCCCGCCGTGGAAAACCAGGCCACCGACCGCGCCTTCCGCATCGGCCAGAAGCGCAACGTGCTGGTCCACAAGTTCGTCTGCCGGGGCACGGTGGAGGAAAAGATCGACGCGATGATCTCCGAAAAGCTCGGCCTTTCGCGCGACCTGCTCGACGAAGCCAACGGCGCGGAAAAGCGGCTGACGGAGATGGACAACGATCAGCTCCTGCGCTTCGTGTCGCTGGATATCGGGAAGGCGATGGAGGGGTGAACGTACGCTACAGGCCGCTCTGAGTCCTCCACTATATTTGCGATCGATTGAGTTGCTGTTCAGCGCCAGACCATTTCGTCAAGTCGGTCTCGGATTTTTGTTCGGCACGATTGCCGGAACAGCAACCGCTTGTCTCCGCCCAACTTAAGTCGAGCGGCCCCCCGTCCTCCCCCCGGTCCCCGGGGCCCCCTATCCGTGGACTGAGATTTTCCGAGGTGGCATAGCATGTTGGACCGTAACACTTCACCCCTCTGCAACGTTTTCCACCGGCAGCGGCGGCAGCGTGCCGGTTTTTAGCAGCGTGCGCAACGCCTCGGCGATCGTCGCCGTCGGGTCGTGGCCACGCAAACGCAGCGTGCGATACACGCTCATCA
>JBBSLV010000438.1:0-3697 GCA_038233535.1 Tepidisphaerales bacterium
CCCTCTCTGGCCTCGAAACCATCCCGGAACGCAGCGGATCGATTGAACCGCAGATGAACACAGATGAACACAGATCGGAAATTAATTTCTCTTCATCTGCGTTTATCTGCGTTCATCCGCGGTTCAGTTCTCTGTTTAAATCAAATCCCCACCGGTCGAGGCGCCGGTGGCGGCGTCGGCGGGGGTGAGCGGCGCTTTCGGCGGCGTCGGCCAGATCAGCTCGCGCAGGCTGTAACCGATGATGAACACACCCGCGACCGGCACGGCCAGGTACATCCACGCCTTGGCCCAGCCCAGCGCCGGCAGGATCTGCCCGGAGCGAAACCGGTCCTGCACGAGCAGCGTCCCGCCGTACACCATCACGACGGCGGCGAAGCCGATGATCAGCACATGGATGAACCGGGCGATAACGGCGGCGATGCGCGGGTCGAGGCGCTGGATGAGCCAGTTCACGCCTAGGTGCGAGCCCTGGCGATGCGCCAAAGCGGCGCCGAGCATGGAAATCCAGATGAGCATGAACGTCGCCAGTTCCTCGGTCCAGCGGCTGGGAGAGCGGAAGACGAAGCGCGTGAGTACGCCCCAGATCACGTCGAGGATCATGACCGCCATCATGACGATGCAGGTCCACTCCAGCAGGCGGGTGAACCCCGCCGCCCGCCACCGGGAAGTTGTCGTCGTCGGCGTCGTTGGCATGGTGCTCAAAAGATATTGGCGCTCAAGGGATCTTGCCGATCTCGTCGACCAGCTTGCCGACGGGTGTGCCGTCGAGTGCACGAATCATCGGCTGAACGGCGTCGATGAACGGCTTGGGGTCGACGGGGTAAATCTTCACACCCGCCTCCTCCAGCGCCGCCATCGATTCGGCGCTCTTTTCCTTCCACAGCGCGCGCTGAAAGGTCGTCGACTCGCGCGCCGCCTGCTGGATGATCCGCCGCTCTTCTTCGCTGAGGGTTTTCCAGGTGCTGGCGGCGATGAGGACGATGTCCGGCGTGCGCGTGTGCTCGTTGAGCACGTAATGCCTGGCCACTTCGTAATGGCGGCTGGAGTGGAGGCTGGGCGGGTTGTTCTCCGCGCCGTCGACCATCCGCTGCTGAAGGGCGGAGTACAGCTCGCCCCAGGCGATCGGCGTGGGCAGCCCGCCCATCGCCTCGACCATGTCCATGGCCGTCTTGCTCTTCTGTACGCGGATGGCCTGCCCGCGCAGGTCGGCGGGCGTGAGCGCGGGCTTGGAGACGGTGTAGAAGCTGCGTGCCCCGGCGTCGTAGTAGCAGAGGCCGTGGACATTCGCGTCGTCGCCCGCGCTGAGCAGGCGCAGCCCCAGCGGGCTTTCCAGCACGCGCCAGAAGTGGTCGTGATCACGGAACACGTAGGGCACCCCGAAAATCGCCATTTCCGGGACGAAGCTCTCCAGCGGCGAGGTGGAGACCTTTGTGATGTCCAGCGACCCGCCCTGGAGCTGCTCGAGCAGGTCCGTCTCCGCGCCGAGCTGGCCGCTGTCGTAGACGGTGAAGCGAAGATTGCCGTCGGAGAGTTCCTCGACGCGCTCGGCCATGCGTTCCATGGCGAGGTGGACGGGGTGGGTGGGCTCGAGGGCGTGGGCGAGCGTGAGCGTGCGCCCGGCCGCGCCGAACGCGCCCCCGGCGTTGCCGCTGACGCGCGCTTTCAGCACCAGCGCGAACCCCGCGGTGGCCAGAAACAGCGCCACCGCAAACCCGGCGACGAAGGAATAGACCGCACGAGAAGATCCTTGTGTCGGCATGATGCTCTTGTACCCCGGTAAGGCCCGGCGTTTCAACTCCGCGGGACGGGTGTTCGCGAACGATTACGGCGTGATGTATACCGCGCCCTCTTCAATGCTGAGCTCCACGCCGGCGTTCCTGGCCGCCTCTTTCAGCGCGGCGTCGAGCATGATGGCGGGGTCTTTGCTGACCTCCAGACGGCGCATGATGCCGTCGCCCTTTTTCGTGCCCACGGTCAGGGTGATTTTCAGCCCGCGCCGCTTGGCGCGGACGGACGTTCCATCGGGGAGCTTGGCGTTCATCGGCTTAAGATACGCGTCCATGTAATGCACGCCGATGCCCGACTTGTCGTCCATCTTCCCGGGAAGCTTCTCGGTCGCAGCGGGATTGACGTCGCAGAGTTTGGTTTTCATAGCCATTCGTTCCAGATTGTTAAACCGCAGATAAACGCAGATGAACGCGGATAAATTCAGATAAGAATTTGTCTTATCCGCGTTCATCTGCGTGCATCTGCGGTTCCATCCGTTCCTAAAACTACCGAGAAGCGAGGTATTGATCGATCGCCCCGCGGAAGGCGCGTATGTGGTCGGGCGTGCTGCCGCAGCAGGCGCCGAGGATGTTCGTGCCGCTTTCCAGCAGCGGCACGACGCCCTTGACCATCTCCGCCGGCGTCTCGTCGTAGACGACCTTCATGTCGATCAGCTTCGGCTGGCCCGCGTTGGGCTGGGCCATGACGGGCAGGCCGGTCGCCTGCTTGTAGCGTTCGATCGCTTCGCGGGCGTGGAGCATGTCCATCCCGGTGCCGCAGTTGAGGGCGACGATATTCGCGCCGGCGTCCTGCATGAATTCCGCGGCGCGCTCGGGGTCGATGCCCATCATCGTGCGGAACGTCGAGCCGTCGAGCGTCACGTCGTACGCCATCGACCCGATGACGCACTTGGCGCCGGCTTCCTTGGCGGCGGCGATGGCGATGCCCAGCTCCTCCAGTCCCGTCTGCGTCTCGATGATGATCGCATCGGCGCCGGCGTCGACGAGGGCCTTGGCCTGTTCCTCGAACGCTTCGCGGACCTGCTGTTCGGTGAACTCGCCGTACGGCTCCATCAGCCCGCCGAACGGGCCGATGTCGCCGATGACGTAGCCGTCGCGGCCGGCCTCGGTGAACGCCTGGCGGACGATGTTCACCGCGGCGGCGTTGATCGCGACGACGTTGTCGGCGTTGCCGTGGCGGTTGAGCATGATGCGCGATCCGCCGAACGTGTTGGTCAGGATCACGTCGCTGCCGGCCTCGGCGTAGCGGCGCTGAATGCCCAGCACCCGCTCGGGGTGGTGCAGGTTCCACTCTTCGCCGCACGCGCCGGACTCAAGCCCGGCCATCATGAGCTGCGTGCCCATCGCGCCGTCGCCGAGGAGGGGGCGCTGCTTCATCGCTTCCAGTAAGGTCGGTTTGCTCATCGGATGGTCAATGCCTCGGGCAACTTGATCGGCGTCGTCGTCTCAACGGGCGCGGACGCGGCGGTTTTCTCGCGCTGCACCAGCGCGTAATGAATCGTTTCCAGCACCAAGCCCCACTTGTGCTTGCGGCTGTTGGGCTCGCAGTAGCACCCGGCGCCGTTCAGCGGGCGCGACCACGCGAGCACGTCGTTGAGCTTCTGGCCCAACAACGGTTTCTCGCGTTCGATGGCGACCATCAAATGCTCGGCGTTGTTCATGTAGCGGCACATGTAGGTGTAGCCGTCGTCGCCGCGCGTTGGGTCACAGCGCTGTTCGCGGATCGGGTAGCCTTCGCCACGCGGGCCGAGCTTGATCTTATAGTCGAAGCGGATCGCCCGGCCCATGTTGCTGCACGTCGTGCCTTCGTATTGAAACAGCGCGTCTATTGAACCGTCCTCGTGCACATTGAGCGTCAGCCGCTCGTCCTCCCAGCGGCGCATGGCTTTGACGTTGATCGAATACTTCGC
>JBBSLV010000439.1:0-3673 GCA_038233535.1 Tepidisphaerales bacterium
GCCGATCGCGTTCCGCGCGGGGAGTGGGAAGAAGAAGCGCGTACACATCTTCTGGCAGCGAAGGATCGATACGGAATTGCCGATTGCCGATTGCCAAGCGTCGAATGAATCGAATTCCAATCGCAACTCGCAACTCGGCAATCGGCAATCGCCCACGCCGTGGTGGTTTCCGGCGAAGACGGACAACGGGGCGATGCGCGAGGATCGGCTGGTGTTCCCGATTCCGCCGGGGGTGCATTGGCGCGACGAGATGCCGGTGTTGGAGCAACAGCCGCTAGCGCGGGAGCAAGGGGCGACGCCGACGCGACGCGCGAAGGGTCCGCAGGCGATGTCGGGGCCGGTGAAGCATGGGCCGCAGCAGTATGGGGCGCCGCCTCCGGTGCTGGCTGTGGCGCAGAAGGCGCACGAGAAGATCAAGCCGCCGAAGAAGGAAAAGGCGAAGGCCGATCCGAAGCTCGTGGCAGCGGCGCGCGAGCTGCGCGACCGGTATTTGGAGCGCGTGAACGACACGCCCGATGCGCTGCCCGCACCGGGCGGGCGGTACGACGTGTCGCGGACGCTGGCCGCGGCGGCGTCGGCACCGGCCATGCGGATCGAAGCCCAACCGTTGCGGCAACTGCCCGACGCCGCGTAGGCGCTGGCGGGGGGAAGCCGCCCGTTACCGTCTGATCATGCCCGCCCGTGTGTGGGGAACCTAGAACCCGCGCTCGGCGATCTCCACCGCCTTGAGCATGGCCTTGGCCTTGTTCATCGTTTCTTCGTATTCGCTGGCGGGGACGGAGTCGGCGACGACGCCGGGTTGAACATCGAGAACGCCGGTGAGGGTCCGACTCAAGCGGCTTCCACGGCCGCATAGACCTTCCCGTGCTGCTTGAGCCAATCGACGTCACCACTTGTGGCGCGCGATTCGATCTGACGGAGCAACTCGACCACCTGCGGCTCGAAACACGGCTCGCTCGGGTCAGCGTCGGGGATGATCGCTTCAACTTCGACCGCCACCACAAACCGATCTGTTCGGACAAGTCGCGTTCGCCGGACTCTCTTGCCTGATAGGTTCATCATGTTGACTCGTCGAAGAAGTGTACCGTGACCAACTTCGCCACGTCAGCGGAAATCACATGCGACCAGACTGCCTTCACTTCCGTGCCGTCCGCCAGTGTCTGGCGGACTTCGACGGCAGGGTTCGGCACGGCTTCGGGGCGCTCGACAATCAACGAACCGTCGCGCTCCATGACCGGGGTTCAAAACCCCTTCTCCGCGATCTCCACCGCCTTGAGCATGGCCTTGGCCTTGTTCATCGTCTCCTCATATTCGCTGGCGGGGACGGAGTCGGCGACGACGCCGGCGCCGGCCTGGACGTCGAAGACGCCGTTTTGCCAGACGATGGTGCGCAACGCGATGCAGGTGTCCATGTTGCCGGCGAAGTCGATGTAGCCGACCGCGCCGCCGTAAGGGCCGCGGCGGGTGGCTTCGAGCTCGTCGATGATCTGCATGGCGCGGACCTTTGGGGCGCCGCTGACGGTGCCGACGGGGAGGGAGACGCGCAAGGCGTCGAAGGCGGTCATGTTGTCTTCCAACTCGCCGGTCACGTGGCTGGTGATGTGCATGACGTGGCTGTAGCGCTCGACGGTCATCACGTCGCTGATCTTCACGCTGCCCAGTTTGCTCACCCGGCCGACGTCGTTGCGGTGCAGATCGACGAGCATGATGTGCTCGGCCCGCTCCTTCGGGTCGGCGAGCAATTCCACTTCCAGCGCCTTGTCCTCTTCCGGCGTCGCGCCGCGCTGGCGCGTGCCGGCTAATGGGCGGCTCGTTACCGTCCGACCCTCCACGCGGCACAAGATCTCCGGGCTGCTGCCGATCAGCGTGCAGGCCGGCGACTTCAAGTAAAACATGAACGGCGAGGGGTTGATGATGCGCAGCGCGCGGTACACGTCGAACGGGTCGGCGGTGCTCTGCACGCGCAACCGCTGGCTGGGGACGAACTGAAAAATGTCGCCGGCCTTGATGTACTCCTGGCCCCGGCGGACGGCGTCCTCGTACTGGTCGCGCGTCATGTTGCTGCTGAACGGTAGCGTCAGCGGCGCGTGCGGGTCGATCTCCCCGAGCGACGACTGCGGCGGCTGCTGAAGGCGGTTGACGATCTGGTCGATGCGCGAGCAGGCGTCGCGGTAGGCGTCGTCGGGGGAGCGGGCAGCGGGGAGCGGGCAGCGGGCAGAAGGATCATCAATTGCAGTGTCTTTACTGCCTACTGCCCGCTGCCTACTGCCTACTTCTCCCACATCCGCGTTGGCGACGACCTTGATCGTCTTGTCGACGTGGTCGAAGATGACGAGCTCGCCATACAGGCCGAACGATAAATCCGGCAACCGGCGGTCGTCCTTCGGCGCGGCGGGGAGCTTTTCGGCTTCGTAGTAGCGGATCGTGTCGTAACCCGCGTATCCGACGAGCCCGCCCGTGAAGGCGGGGAGGTTCTTGTCGTGGTGGTAGCGACGCTTGGGGAGGAGCTTTTCCAGGTCGGCCAACGGATCAGTCGTCTCAAACTCTTCGGGTTTGTGGCCGCGTTTCAGGATCGCGGCCTGACCCTGCATCACCTGATAAACCAGCGACGGGGAGGTGGCGATAAAACTGTAGCGCCCGACGTTCTCACCGCCGATGACGCTTTCGAGCAGGAACGCATGCGCGTCGCGGCCGAGGATCTCAAACGCCGTGACGGGCGTCAGCCGGTCGGCCAACAACTGGCGGTAGACGGGAATGACGTTGGCGGTTTGCGCGGTGGCACGAAAGGTGTCGATATCCGGGAAGTACCGCCGCATGACTGCCTGCAATGAATTGACGAAACGTTAATTGGAGACAATCGCATCGGCCCATTTGTGCGCGTGCTGAATGACGTCCCGCACCCATTGCCGGTCTACCGGATCGGAGGATAGTTCGCCGGGATCATCGTAGCGATACTCAACAGCGAACGGGGTGAGCCTCTTGAGCTCGTGCAGTCCATCAGGCAGTTTCACTCCAGCCCTCTCCAGCAAATCCAACAACTCGGCTATCTC
Organism: Tepidisphaerales bacterium; assembly: GCA_038233535.1. GTDB lineage: Bacteria > Planctomycetota > Phycisphaerae > Tepidisphaerales > Tepidisphaeraceae > DASYWJ01. The sequence goes on from JBBSLV010000439.1 coordinate 3,051, forward strand.
GTGTGTTCTGCGGTATGAAACCTGCCGGATGTTCAGCACTGCCTTGAGTAACTTCTCGGCGGCTTGCTGGGCGTGGAAACCGCCCGAATCCGGCGAGGCCGGGTCCGGCAGGAGCTTGGCGAGGATGAACTCATCTTCGGCGGCCTTGCGCATGAGCACGCGCGCCTGCTGTTTCCACTTCATCGAAGATGCGCCCTTCTTGGGCGGCCTCAAAGTAGACATTGTTCGGTGTTGTACACCATTCGTCGAAGACCTCGCGACTGGTTACCAGGACATCCGCGGGGATGCCGAACGGACGAAGAACGTCGCGCAGCCGGGTCATCTGGTCGCGCCGCGACTCAACTTTGGGAAGGATGACGAGAAAATCAAGATCACTGTCCTTGTGCTCGTCTCCCCGCGCGTGGGACCCGAACAGAATCACGCGCCCTCCCGGCGCGGCCTGAAGCAGACGTTGTGCCGCTTCGCGAATGATCGATTCCTGAATCGGCTTCATCGACTCACAACTATAAGTCGAAGGGAATCGGATGAACAGTCGAGGTCGTGCTCACACCGCAAGATGCAATCCCGCAATTTTTCACATTAGGGAAGTGCCCACACATCGTACCCCCCCCGCGACGCCGAGC
>JBBSLV010000440.1:0-3671 GCA_038233535.1 Tepidisphaerales bacterium
GCTACGCGATTCAGGCGCAAATCATCGCCAGCGGGCGCCTATGGCTGCCCGCGCACGCGCATTCGGAGTTCTTCGACACGTTTCACGTGCTCGTCGAACCCGTCTACGCGTCGATGTACTTTCCCGGCGCAGCGATGGTCTTCGCAATCGGCGTGCTGCTGGGGATGCCGTTCTGGGTCACGGCGGTGGTCATCGCCGCGGGGTGCACAGCGATGCTGTATCGCGTCATCGCTGAGATCGTGGACAACTTTGCCGGGCTGCTCGCGGCGCTGTGGCTGGTGTCGCTCATCTGGTTCCGGCACCTCTCGACCATGCTCATGTCCCACAGCGTGCTGCTGCTGCTTGGGCTGACGATGTTCTGGGCATACCTGCGCTGGCGGCGGGAGCGACGGGTGCGGTGGTGTCTGGTGATCGGTCTGGTCTCCGGGCTGGCCGCCGTCACCCGGCCGGCGGACGCGCTGTGCTACGCCATCCCCATCGGCATCGCCATCCTGCTTGACCTGGGCCGCCGGCACTTCGCCGAGCACTTCCGCGCCGGTGTCGTGATCGTCGCCGGCGCCGTGCCGTTTCTCCTGATCCAGGTGATCTTCAATCTTGGCGTGAGCGGTAAGCCGTTCGAGTCCCCCTACCGCGTCTACCTCGACCGCGACGCGCCGCAGCTTTCCTTCGGATTTCACGAGTTCGATCCGAGCATTGCGCCCAAATCACAGCTCCCGCAGAAGCAGATTTATCACGACGCGTACAACGCCGACCTGATCAGGACGCACCGCCCGGGCAATCTGTTCCAAACGTGGTTGAACCTCAGCACCGGCCGGCTCCGATTGATTTTGGAGTCGACGACGCCCTCGCTGCTGCTCGGACCGTTCCTGCTCCTGGGCTTCCTGACGCTCACGACCCGCCCGCGGGTGGCGTTGTTCATGATTCTCCCGCTGTACTGCCTTCTGTACCTGTTCTACGCGGCGCTGCTGCGCCATTACACGCCCGCCATCGCGCCGGCGACGATCCTGATCGGGGTGCTGGGCATTCATGAGTGGGAGACGATCTGGCCCCGCGCGCGCGCGGCCATGGCGACGCTGGCCGCGGTCATGACCGTGGGGTTGTGCATCATCGTGCTGCCGGAGGTGAACCCGCACATGGCCGACGACCCGTTCCCGTACCCGGAGATGGTCGACGCGCGCGAGAACATCCCGAAGAACGTGGAGCGGCCCGCACTGGTGTTCGTGAAGTTCACCCCGCTCGAGGGGCAGAACGTTCACTCCGAGCCGGTCTACAACTTCGACGCCGCCCGGATTGACGACAACCCGATCATCTACGCCCACGATCTGGGCCCGGCGAAGAACGGCGAGCTGCTCCGCTACTATGCACAGCTTCAGCCGCAGCGGCACGTATACCACTACGACCGCATAACGCGCTTGTGGGCACCGGGCGGGACGGTGGTCGAGGAGTTGAAGCGGCTAAAGGCCACCTTGCCCACAACCACCCCAGCGGCGACGACACCAGCGCCGACACCCGCCGCGCCGACACCAGCCGCGGCACCTCACCCAAGGGCCCTTAGCACGACCGCGCCGGCCGCGCTATAATCGCCCGGGCATCGCACACACAGCATCAGGAGCATTCCCGTGGCAGCAGCAGACACCGTTTCCCGCATCGAGCAGTTCAAGAAAATGGCCGAGGCCGACCCGACCAACGAGCTGGGTCATTTTTCCCTCGGCCGGGCAGACCTTGACGCGGGTCAGCACGCCGACGCCATCGGATCGCTCCGCCGGGTCATCGAGCTGAACCCGAACATCAGCAAGGCTTATCAGCTCATGGCCGACGCGCAGCTCAAGCTGGACCAGCGCGACGCGGCCATCGAGACGCTCACCACCGGCGTGCGCATCGCCAACGACCGCGGCGACCTGATGCCGATGAACGCGATGATCGACTCGCTCAAGCAATTGGGGGCCCCCGTCCCCGAACTGGCGAGCAAAACCGCCCCCGCCCAACCCGTCGGCGAAGGCCAGCTTCTCTGCCAGCGCTGCGGCAAGGTCGGCCCGCGGATGGTGAACCCCCCGTTCAGCAACGCGCAGGGCACGCTGATCCAGGAAAAGATCTGCGCCGACTGCTGGCGTGAATGGATCGGCATGGGCACGAAGGTCATCAACGAAATGCGCCTCCCGCTGTCCGACCCGCAGGCGCAGAAGATCTTCGATCAGCACATGATGGAGTTTTTGAACCTGAAGTAGCTTCTGCGCACGAGATTCGCCGCTCACCCAGATGGCTGACACCCAGACCAAGAACGTGACGGCCGGCGGCGAGCAGGCGCGGCCTTCGGCAACGCGGCAAATGTGCGCGCTGGTGCTCCTTCTCCTGGGCGCGGCGGCGGCATGCGGCGTGAACGCCGTTAACCCTGCGATGCGCGTTCAGCTCATCCTGCTGCCGCTCGTCCTGCTCCTCTCACTCTCCCCCCGCATTAGCGCCGCGGTTGCCTGGCGCCTCGATCGCACCCGCCGACCGACGCCAAGACAACAGGCACTCGCCGCCCTCTGCATCGCGCTGGCCGCCTGCGCGTACCTGCTGTTCACGGGCCTGCGCCAGCAGCGCGACCTGTTCCCCAAGTACCACGACGAGCACATGCACCTCGTGCAGATGCGGCTGCTGGCGGAGGGGAGGCTGTGGCTCCCGGCGCACCCGCTGCCAGAGGCGATTGAAACGTTTCACGTCATCATCGAACCCGTCTACGCCTCGATCTACTTCCCCGGCGCCGCGCTGCTCTACACTCCGGCCGTGTGGCTCAACCTCCCTTGGTGGATCCTGCCGCTGTTTGCCGCGGGGACGAGCGCTGGGCTGTTGTATCACATCGTCACCGATCTGCTCGACGGGGCCTATGCGGCGCTCGCCGTGCTGTTGCTCCTCGCGGCGTCGCAATTCCGCTACCTCTCACTCATCGTGATGTCTCATGGGGTCATGATCCTGCTGGGATTGGCGTTGGTCTGGGTATACCTCCGCTGGCGCCGCCGCCGAGATGGGTCTTGGGGTTGGGCTCTGGCCGTGGGTGTGATCGCGGGATGGGCGGCGATTACCCGGCCGGTCGACGCGATCTGCTGGGCGGCGCCCGTCGGTGCGGCCATCCTGCTCGACCTGCGCACGCAGCCGCTACGACGGTGGCTGATGACGATGGCGCTGATCGTCCTGGGCGCTGCGCCATTCCTCACGTTACAGCTAATCCTCAACATCGGAGTGACCGGCAGCCCCTTCACGACACCCTATCGCTACTTCGTCGACTTGTTCAACCCGCAGATCGGTTACGCCGTCCGCGGCTACGATCCCGATGTCCGCCCGCGAACGCAGTTGGAGCAGAAAATCATCTACTTCGATGTCTTTAACGTGCCGACACTGCGCGAGCATGCGACGCGCTCGCCACTGGACAGGCTCGTGCGCGAGCGGCTTGGCGAACTGGCGTTCTGGACGCTGCCGAGCCCCTTGATCGTCCCGTTCCTGTTCGTTGGTCTCCTCGGCTTCAGCGCCCGCCGCTGGGTGCTTTGGTCGACCGTGCCCCTGTTCCTCGCCGCGTATGCGCTGTTCCCCTACTTCATCCCGAACTACATTGCCGTGTACACCGCGCCGATGGTCTTCGCGGCGCTGGTGGGGATGCACACGGTCATCGACCTGTTCCCACGCTTTCGCGACCA
>JBBSLV010000441.1:0-3646 GCA_038233535.1 Tepidisphaerales bacterium
GCACCTGCGCGACCGTCTTGCGTGCGGCCAGCTTGATAATGTCGACGAGGCCCATTTTGCCGAGCCATTCGCCGTTGTAGCGGATCTCGAGGTATTGCTCGTCGGTCAGGAGGATCTTGCCGATCTGCGCGACGTACGTTTTCGCGTTGGCGTCGATCGCTTCGCCGGTGAGCGGGGGGCGGGTCTTGTTGCGGCCGGAGGGATCGCCGACGCGGGCGGTGTAGTCGCCGATGATGATGACGGCTTTGTGGCCCCAGTCCTGGAACTGGCGGACGATGCTCAGGGGGACGGCGTGGCCGAGGTGCACATCGGGGGCGGTCGGGTCCATGCCCATCTTGATGCGCAGCGGCTTGCCGGTGGTCGCGCTGCGCTGGAGCTTCTTGCGCAGGTCCGTTTCCGACAGGATGCGCTCGCAGCGTCGCGAAAGGACGCGGAGTTGTTCGTCGATCGAGAGCGTTGGAGAAAGCATGGGGGAAATCATGGGAAGCGGCGGATTCCACGGCTGATTCTACGGGCGCCGGCGGCGGCGTCAAAGCATGCGGGTGTACAGGAACAGCGCGGTGTTGAACGTGTTGAACACGAGGTGCATCACGGCCGGCACCCATAGGTTCCCCGTCCGCTCGTACGCGTAGCCCAGCGCCAGCGAGAGCAGAAAGATCAGCGGCCAGGTCCAGCCCGGGTGCATCACGGTGAACGCGAGCGACGCGATCCCGATGGCCGCCCACTTCCCGGCCGGTGACGCTTCACGCGGCGCTTGAAGCGCCGGCGCCGCTTCCATCACCGGAGCAGCGAGCACGCCGTCGGGCGCGGCAGGATGGTGCTGGACGACAGGAAATCCCTGCGCCGGAAGCGGGCCCGGCGCATTCGACGTGAAGAGGCGCACGAGCACCGTTTGCAGGTGCCCGCGAAACAGGAACTCCTCGAACACCGGCACCAGCAGCGTCGCGCCGCCGACGATCACGAACTTCGTCACCGGATCCTGCGTCTTGCCGAGCACGGTCAGCATCTCGTGCTCGGTCGGGTGCTGGTAGCCGATCGCCTGGTAAAGCAGTTGAAGGACAATCATCGCGCCGAACATCAGCGGCATGACGCAGACCATCGCGAGCAGCCCGCGCCACACGCCGCCGAACAGCCGGTCGAATGTCCACCCCAGCTCGCGCGGGAGCGCGGGATTGACCAGCCGGCCGCCGGTCATCATGACGGCCAGCCCGACGAGCGCGGGAACGGTGCCCAGGAACGCCATGTCGGACGGGGCGAACATCGACACGTCGATGCCGCCCTGTGCGTTCGTGGGCAACCGGTGACGGATCATGCTGAAGTAGACCACTTGCGTGCCGAGCCACGCGAAGACGGTCACCGCGAGCAGCATGAACACGCCCGCCACGCCGGTCGCGGGCGCGAGCCGCACGGGGCCGCTGACGCTGCGCGCGCGGAACACGCCGAGGAGGTGCGCCGCCAGCAGCCCCCACGCGAGCAAGGCCAAGCCGAACGCGGCCCCGCCGGGCGCTATTTCGTCGGGTTGAGTCGTGGCGGCGGATAGAATTGACATGGACCTGATCCCGTTTACAGTGTCCCGCCGCTTTCCGGACGGGGGTGCATTCTAGGTGTGGGCGACGTTATTGCCATGAGCACGATCCTCGAGCAAATCATCGAAACCAAGCGTGCCGAAGTCGCGGAGCGGAAGCTGCGCGCGCCGATCGAATCGTTGAAGGAAACGATCGAGACGCTCGGCCGACCGCGCAACTTCTTTGACGCCGTGACGCGCAAGGGAGCCAGGCCGCTGAGCCTCATCGCCGAGGTGAAGAAGGCGTCGCCCAGCGCGGGCGTGATCCGGGCCGATTTCGACCCGCTGAAGATCGCGCAGGCCTATCAAGCCGCCGGCGCTGATGCGCTGAGCGTGCTGACGGACGAGAAGTATTTTCAGGGCAGGCTCGAATACATCCACCTGATCCGCGACGCGGTGAAGCTCCCGGTGCTGCGGAAGGACTTCATCATCGACCCGTACCAGGTACATGAGTCGCGCGCCGCCGGGGCGGACGCGATCCTGCTGATCGCCGAGTGTCTGGAGACGAGCGAGATGATCGACCTCCAGATCCTCGCGACGGAACTGAACATGACGGTGCTGATCGAGGTGCACGACCTGGCCAACCTCATGCGCGTGCGCGATCACGTGATCGGGTTCCCCCACCGCAGCTACAGCCTGCTGGGCATCAACAATCGCGATTTGCGGACGTTCAAGACGGACCTGGGCACGACGCTGCGGATGAGCGAATTGGTTGCCGATCGCCAGGTGCTGGTGAGCGAGAGCGGGATCAACACGCATGACGACATCCGCAAGCTGGAGCAGGCGGGCGTCCGCGCGGTGCTGGTGGGTGAAAGCCTGATGCGCGCGGGCGACATCAGCGCGAAGGTGAAGGAACTTTTCGGCGCCTGACCATTCACATTTAGCCGCCTCGCTTGCGAGGCGCTTCCCTCCTTCCCCCGGAGGTGCACTACCCCCGCAACCACGCGAGAAAGTCGTCCGGATTCATGTAACCCTCCGTCGACTTGATGACCTTACCCTCCCCATCCAGCACCGCGAACTTGGGGATCGTCCGCGCGTTGTATTGCATCGCCACCGGCGTATTGAGATCCACGTCGACGCGGACGGGCACGTACGCCCGCAGCGCGGCCTCGACGTTTGCATCCGCCCACGTTGTGCCTTTCATCGCGTGGCAGGGGCCGCACCAGTCGGCGGTGAAGTAGGCGAGCATCGGCTTGCCGCTGGACGTCGCTTCGGTCCGCGCGGCGGCGAAGTCGCTGCGCCAGGGGACGATCTCCTCCGGCGCCATCCAGCGCGACACCCCCACCACCGCCATCACGGCAACGAACACGACGAACACGACGACGATCGGGCGGTGGCTGGGTTTCATGTCTCAACAATAGGTGGCGGCGCGCTTGGGGGCGCGCCGCCGAAACGGCTTTCCGTCCCGGCGCGGAGTCGGGCGATGTTCGTGCGGTGCTTCCAGATGACCAGCCCGCTCATCACCACCGCAAATACGAGCAGCGGCAGTTGATCCCCGGTCACCGACCATCCGCGGACCATTCCGATCGCGACGTACAGCAGCGGGAACGCGCACGCGGCGGCGACCGAGCCCAGGCTGACGTAGCGCGTCAGGAAAAACACGATCATGAACACACCGACCACCGCCAGCCCCGCCAGCGTGAAGTATGGATACAGCCCGATCACGACGCCCGTGCTCGTCGCCACGCCCTTGCCGCCCTTGAAGCGCAGAAATACGCTGAACATGTGCCCCATCACCGCGGCGAAGCCCACGAGCAGCCACGTCAGGTGCAGCGTCCGGTCGCGATCACCCGCGGGAATGCCGCTGACGATCCACGACGCGATGGCCATGGGCACGAGGCTCTTGAGCAGGTCAAGGACGAAAACGAGGAAGAAGAACGGCTTGCCAAGCACCCGCCCGACGTTCGTCGCGCCGATGTTCCCGCTTCCCGTGGTTCGAACGTCCACGCCGCGCAGGAGGCCGACGATCAATCCGAACGGTATCGAGCCGACGAGGTAGGCGATGGGGATGAGCAACAGGAGTGCCGGCGTCGCGGTCATCGGACGCGAAGTTGTACCCGATCAATGCGAAGCTTGGGAGAA